>NZ_CP087132.1:3300000-3562455 GCF_020911885.1 Flavobacterium acetivorans | reverse complement strand
AAATTCTATTAAATTATTTTTTTTAGTAATCGGCGTCTTATTAAATAAAACCAAAAAAAGTCTTATTTTTCGGGGTAACAAATATGTGAACAATTTTCTGTAAAAAAAAATTATTAGGGGTTGATTATGTAGAAATATTGTCGTAAGTAGGTAAAAAGGCGTTTGCTTTAATGTTAAATATAGAAAAATTAAGATGAAAGAACATGAATTTTCAGTAAGGGTACGCTATTCTGAAACGGACCAAATGGGAGTAGTTTATCATGGGAATTATGCCCAGTATTTTGAGATGGGACGCGTGGAATGGCTTAGAAACCTTGGGGTTTCCTATAAATGGATGGAAGAAAATGGGGTGATGCTTCCGGTGGTTTCTTTAAGTATGAATTATAAAAAACCGGCACGTTATGATGACTTATTAACGGTAAAAACTATTTTTAAAAGCCAGACTTCTGTCAAGATAGAATTTGATTATGAAATCTATAATGAGAAAAAGGAGTTATTAACAATTGCCCATTCAACATTGGTTTTTGTAGACATGAAAACGGGTCGTCCTACGCTTCCTCCGGAATATGTAAAGGAAAGGCTTTTGGCAATGTAGAATTAATAAAGAATAATTGATTATTCTTTGATTTTAATATCTATTTCGAAAAGTGAATTGAAAATGTCGAATACCATTTCGGCATTTTTTTTTCGGGTTTTGATTTCGATTTCGCAGCTCATTTCCATTTTTTGATTGACAATATCTAGATTTTTTTCTTTGATAATGCGCATGACTTTATTCATGTTTTTGTAGTCAAATGCAATTTGGTAATGAACGTCGATTGTTTTCTCAATTATTTCACAACTTTCAAGTGTTAATTGAGCCGATGTTTTGTAAGCAGAGATTAAACCGCCAACGCCTAGTTTTACGCCACCAAAAACCCGAACCACCACAATTAATGTATTGGTTAGGGAAAAGGACTGAATTTGGCCATAAATTGGCATTCCGGCGCTATTACTTGGTTCGCTGTCGTCATTGGCTCTGTAAGAAAGTTTGTCAGTGCCAATTTGATAAGCATAACAAAAATGACCAGCATTGGGATGTTGCTTTCTCAGAACATCGATAATTGGTTTTACTTCTTCCTCCGATTGGATGGGAAAGGCGTAACCAAAAAATTTGCTGTTTTTTTCTTTGAATAGTATTTCTTCAGAAGGGAATGCAATGGTATTATAAGTGTCTTTGATTTCCAAGAGTTGTTTTCTTCTAATTTATATTTTTTCAAACAGATCCACTACATCTTCTTGTCCTACTTGAAGATTCCAAACGTTCATTCCGAGTGAAAGTGCAGCATCTGTATTTTCTTTTTTGTCATCAACAAACAAAGTCCGTTTGGCTTGCAGGTCGTGTTTGTTTAAAACGTGGTTGAAAATTTCAGCATCGGGTTTTCGCATTCCCATTTCAAAAGAGAAATAGACTTTTTCAAAACATTGATAAAAATCGCTGTAAAAAGAAACGCCATTTTTTTGTTCAAAAGTATCGATATGAATAGCATCAGTATTACTCAATAAAAACAAGCGGTATTTTTGCGAAAGCATCTGAAGGAATTCTAGTCGGTACAATGGGAAATCTAATAAGATAGCATTCCATGCCTCTAGAATTTCTTCTGTTGTGGCTTTTGGCACGTGTTTTTGAATGCCTGAAAGGAAGTTTTCTTTTGAAATTTCGCCTTTTTCAAAAAGAATGTTTAATTGATTCAAGTCGTCATTCCATTCCGAGAGACCTATTTTTTTCAAACCTTCGAAAGTTGCTTTTTTGTCTAAATTGATAAAGACATCTCCAAAATCGAAAATAATTGCGTTAATCATGGTTTCTGGATATTATAAGTTCATCTTGATCAATCCAATGTTTTTTGAATTGTTTTTGAGTCATAATCGGAGCTTTTACGCCATCTCCCAAGACGGAATTTCCAATAAAAACGCGTGCTTCGTCCCAAAGGTTTGCATCGATAAAAGTTTGTAATATTTGGCTTCCGCCTTCAATAATTACAGACTGAATTTGATGTTTGTAAAGCAGCTTTGTAATTTGTGACGCTATGTTTTGCTCGAAATCAATACTTTCAAAGATAGTATTTTTTGAGCCTGTTTCTGTTGTTTTTCCGCAAATAATGATTGTTTTGGTTTGATTATCAAATATATGGTTGGTTTTTGGAATTCGATTATTTTGATCCAAAATCACCCGAACAGGATGATTTCCAGTCCAGTCTCTTACATCCAGTTTCGGATTGTCATCAATGACAGTTTGAGTTCCCACAAGAATGGCCTGTTCCTCGCTTCGCCATTTATGAACTAACTGTCTGGAATACGGATTTGTAATCCAAACCGGTTTTTTTTCGTTGCGTAAAGCTGTGTTTGGAGCAATGAAGCTGTCCTTACTTTCGGCCCATTTCAAGATGATATAAGGTCTTTTCTTGTTGTGAAAAGTAAAAAAGCGTTGATTGAGTTCATTACATTCATTTTCAAGAACACCTACGGTCACCTTTATTCCGGCTTCTATCAGTTTTTTGATTCCTTTGCCCGCTACTTTTTCATTGGGGTCAACGGTTCCTATCACTACATTTGGAATTTTATTTTGGATAATTAAATCGCAACAGGGCGGTGTTTTTCCAAAATGGCTGCAGGGTTCCAGACTGACATAAATAGTCGCTTTTTCAAGTAGTGATTTGTCTTTTACCGAATTGACCGCATTTACTTCGGCATGAGGTTCTCCGGCTTTTTTGTGCCAGCCTTCCCCAATAATTTTATTGTTGTAAACAATAATGCTACCTACCAAAGGATTGGGGTAGGTGGTTCCTAGGCCATTTTTGGCGAGTTCGATGCAACGTCGGAGGTATTTTTCATGTATTTCCACAGTACAAAAGTAGTATTTTTGAATGTAGTGCCGAAACTTCAGGATTAGTTTTAAAACTTTCGAGAATAACAATAAACAATGGCTATTTTTGTGTTTTTAAAACAAGTATAGAAAAGCAATGGAAAATTGGGTTATTAGAAAAATTGAGAAAGAAGATAATCAAGGTGTTGCTCAATTGATACGAGCTGTTTTTGATGAATTAAATATCCCCAAAGTAGGAACGGCCTATGCTGATCCTTATTTGGACTTGATGTTTGAGGAATACAATAAACCCAGATCGGCTTATTTTGTTGTAGAATTTCAGGGCGAAATTGTTGGTTGCGCTGGGGTGGCTCCGCTTGAAAACGAGGCTGAGACGATTTGCGAATTGCAAAAAATGTATTTTCTTCCCGAAACCCGAGGGAGAGGTATTGGAAGCCAAATGATGGCTGAATGTTTGCAAAGTGCCAAAGATTTTGGTTTTGAGCATTGTTATCTTGAAACCATGCCTTTTATGAAAGATGCTCAAAAACTTTATAAAAAAGTAGGATTTGAATATATTGATGCTCCATTGGGAAGTACGGGGCATACTTCTTGCCCAGTTTGGATGCTGAAAAAATTATGAATTATGGTTTCTAACCCATAAAATAATGCCTAATACGATGAAAATTAAAGAATACAGAAGTCAATTTATTCAAGAACTCACGCCCATTTTTGATGCTGGCGAAGCCGAGAGTTTTTTCTATCTGATACTGGAAGAAAAGCGTCAGTTGAAAAGAATTGATTTGGCTTTGCATCCGGATTTGGTTTTTTCGACAGAAGAAATTGGGAATTGGAATGCTCTTTTGGAACAGTTAAAAAAGGAAATTCCCGTTCAATACTTATTGGGGAAAACCAGTTTTTATGGATTGGATTTTGAGGTCAACGAAAATGTTTTGATTCCAAGACCTGAAACCGAAGAATTAGTCGAATGGATTATTCAAAGTCAAAAGTCAAAAGTCAAAAGTCAAAAATTAAGGATTTTAGACATCGGGACCGGAAGTGGTTGCATCGCGATTTCATTGGCAAAAAACATTCCGAATGCCCAAGTTTACGCCATAGATGTTTCGGAAAAAGCGTTGGCTACTGCCCAAAAAAATGCGGAAATTAATAAAGTTGAGGTAACTTTTTTAAATCAAAATATTCTTGAAACGGAAGATTTGAGGCAAGAGTTTGATATCATCGTTTCAAATCCTCCTTATGTTCGAAATCTGGAAAAGCAGGAAATCAAGAAAAATGTCTTGGATAACGAACCGCATTTGGCTCTTTTTGTAGATGATAACGATGCCTTAATTTTTTATAGAAAAATAGCTCAATTAGCGCAGAAAAATCTAACTTCAAAAGGACAGCTGTATTTTGAAATCAATCAGTATTTAGGCAAGGAAATGATCGAATTGCTTGAAAAAATGAATTTTAAAAATATCGAATTGCGCAAAGATATTTATGGTAATGACAGAATGATTTTTGGGGAGATAGCAGACTAAAGAATTTAGAAAGCAGGGAAAAAATAAATTTTCTTTTTTTTTACTTTACGAGAATTTATTTGGATTGTTAATCATGTAATTTATTAGTTTCCCAACTTCCAAACTTTTATTTGTTAATTCTATAAATAATTCTTGTGAGATATATTCACAAGCTAATGAATACTCCAGCCATGTTTGGGTTTCTGCATTTTCTGCGTCACAATCTGTGAGTTTTGAAATGAAGTTTTTTTCGTATCTTATTTTTCTTGATGCTTCAGCTAAATTTGCGGAAACACTTCGCGAAGAGCGTCTAATTTGGTCTGTTAATGAATATTTTTCTTCACTCGGGAAATATTTGGTCATTCTGAAAATCAACATCGACAATTCAAATGATTTTTTATAGGCTAATAAATCTTGAAATTTCATTTTAACTTTTTTTAGTTAGAAATCTATTTTCTGCTTTCTGAAATCCGCCTCCTGCTTTCTGGATTCTCAAATCTACTCGTATCGCAAAGCCTCAATCGGGTCTAACTTAGATGCTTTTATAGCAGGATACAAACCAGAAACGATAGCAACCATGAAGCTGGTAAAAAAAGCTGCAAATATCGCTGTCCACGGAATTACAAATGCAAAATCCATGGCGGTTGCAATCCCAAGACCAATCAGGATTCCAAAAATGATTCCCGCCAATCCGCCTAATTGACCAATCAACAAGGTTTCTATGAAAAATTGGAAAGCTACAGTGGTTTTCTTGGCGCCCAATGCTTTTCGTACACCTATTTCACGAGTACGTTCTGTCACCGAAACAATCATAATGTTCATCAAAGCAATAGAAGAACCCAAAACAGTTATAATTCCGATGAGCCAAGAAGCCAGTCCCAGGTATTTGGTGATACTCAGGATTCGGTTAATTAAATCATCACTTCGTACCACACCAAAATTATTGTCTTTTATCGGGCTCAGTTTGCGAACCCTGCGCATGGTGCTGTTTGCATTGTCTATGGCTTGATCCAGTAATTCCTTTTTAGAAACCATTACACTTATGGTATAATTTATTCTAGGTGCTGTAAACAAAGATCTAGCTACTTGAATGGGAATTAAAACCCTTAAATCTTGGCTGTTGCCAAAAGTGGAGCCTTTCTCTTTTAGGACACCAATGACTTTGAATTTAGCGCCTCGAATCGAAATGGTTTTGTCAATTGGGTTGATGTCTTTTAATAATCCTTTTTCAAAATCAGAACCCACAATACATACATAAGAATTGTTGTCAACATCAAATCCTGTGAAATTGCGCCCCAAGCTGGTTTCTAAACCGGAATTGGTTAAAAAATGTTCGTCAACTCCTACAATAGAAATTTCCGGATCTGTTTTTGTCGCCTCATATTTTACTTCCGCTTTGGATGTGGCCGTAAAAGAAAGTGAAGTTTCGGTAAAAGGATACTTGTATTTGTTTTTGAAAGCGACCGCTTCGGGATAGGAAATAATAGGATTTATGATTTCTCTCTCTCCGCCTCCGCGTCTTCGAGCACTGTTTTCGTATTGGTTGATATTGAAAGTATTGGCTCCCATAGAAGCGAAATCTTTGGAAAGGGTGTTTTCTAAAGCCGAAACGACTGTTAGGATACCAACCAAGGCCGTTATTCCTATCGCAATAATTACGATGGTAAGTACGGTTCTAAGCAATTGTGTTCTTATTGAACCAATAGCAATACGGACATTTTCTTTGAATAAATTTAGCATCATAGCAGTTTGACACGAAAATACAATTTTTGTTACAAGTTTGCTTTCGAAGGAGTAATTTTTTATTTTAAAAATAAGATATTTGCAATCAAAATTTACGATTCACGTCCCGATAGTTATCGGGATTGCTTTCCGATTAGTTCTTTTGAGAACGAGCGCGGGAGCTAAAATACCAAATGATCTAAAAATCCAATAAAAAATGGCATCAAAACCGAGTATACCTAAAGGAACTAGAGATTTTTCACCTGCCGAGGTGGCAAAACGTCAGTATATTATCCAAATCATAAAAGATAATTTCGAGAAATTTGGCTTTCAACCGATAGAAACCCCTTCTTTTGAAAATTCCGAAACCCTGATGGGGAAATATGGAGAAGAAGGTGATCGTTTGATTTTTAAAATTTTGAATTCCGGAGACTATTTGGCTAAAGCCAATGCGGCTCATTTGGAGAGCAAAGACAGTACAAAATTGACGGCAAGTATTTCTGAGAAAGCCTTACGTTACGACTTGACGGTTCCTTTCGCGAGATATGTGGTGCAGCACCAGAATGATATTGAATTTCCATTTAAAAGATATCAAATCCAGCCGGTTTGGCGTGCCGATAGACCTCAAAAAGGGCGTTTCAGGGAGTTTTTTCAATGTGATGCCGATGTGGTTGGATCGAAATCGCTGTGGCAGGAAGTAGAATTAGTGCAATTGTATGATACTGTTTTTACGACTTTGGGGTTAGAAGGAGTGACAGTTAAAATTAACAACCGTAAAATATTATCCGGAATTGCCGAAGTAATTGGGGCTTCTGATAAGCTTATTGATTTTACGGTGGCTTTGGATAAACTCGATAAAATAGGTGAGGACGGTGTAAAAAAGGAAATGATCGAAAAAGGAATTTCCGAAGAAGCGATTGTGAAAGTGCAGCCGTTATTTAATTTCACCGGAACCATTTCTGAAAAAATCGAAAAATTATCCCAACTTTTATCTGCTTCAGAAGAAGGGATGAAAGGAGTGGAAGAATTGCGTTTTATATGCGATAACGTGATGAATTTAGGATTGTCATCTGCAATTTTAGATTTAGATGTAACTCTTGCAAGAGGGTTGAATTATTATACGGGTGCCATTTTTGAAGTGGCTCCGCCAAAAGGAGTGGCCATGGGATCTATTGGCGGTGGCGGAAGATACGATGACTTAACGGGAATTTTTGGGTTGAAAAACATGAGCGGTGTTGGAATTTCCTTTGGTTTGGATCGTATTTATTTGGTTGTCGAAGAGTTGAGTTTGTTTCCTGAAACCGTTACGGCAAGCTCTAAGGCTTTATTCATCAATTATGGTGACAAAGAAGCTTTTTATGCTATGAAAGCAATTAAGGATTTAAGAGCTTCTGGGATAAAAGTCGAGTTGTATCCTGATAATGCAAAAGTAGCCAAGCAGTTTCAGCATGCTGATAAACGCAATATTCCTTTTGCGGTGATTGTTGGTGATAAGGAAATGGAATCGAATACGTATTCGCTTAAAAATTTAGTGACAGGAGAACAGCTTTCGATTGATTTTGAGACTTTAAAGAATAGTTTGTCTTAAGAAATTTTTCGGTCAATAAAAAAAGCTTTGTTTTTAAAACAAAGCTTTTTTTTAATATAAGGTACTGATGAATTAATAATTATTATAGTGAACAACCTTAAATTCTTTTTTGGAAAATTAAATCTAAAATGATTCATTAACAAACTTAAAAATAATCAGTGTAAGATAGTCATAATATTTTATTAAATTTTGAACTATGAAAAAAAATAATTTGGAGTGCTTTTGGATAATAATTTCGAATCTAAAAAAAAGAATGACAATTTGACATTTTACAAGAATTGGCAGTACTTTTGCAATCCAAAGAAAAGTGTAAAAAATGAAGTTTAAGAATATTTTTAAAAATACAAGTACTATGACTACTGATAATACAGAAATCAATCAAGAGATAGAGGATGCTACAACATTAGAGCAAAATGGAAATACAGAGCAAAACGGGATTGATGAATTAAGTGTTGAAGAACAATTAGCGCAAGACTTAGCTAAAGAGAAAGATAAGTATTTGCGTTTATTTGCTGAATTTGAAAATTACAAAAGAAGAACTTCAAAAGAACGTATCGAATTATTCAAAACAGCTAATCAAGATGTTTTAATGTCGATGTTGCCTGTTTTGGATGATTTTGACAGAGCTATAATCGAAATTGCGAAATCGGAGGATGAGGCGATGGCGAAAGGTGTGGAACTTATTCATGAGAAACTCAAAAGCACATTAGCAGCCAAAGGTTTAGAGCAAGTTGATGTTAAGGCAGGTGATGCTTTCGATGCTGATTTTGCCGAAGCAATTACACAAATTCCGGCTCCTACACCTAAACTAAAAGGTAAAATTGTTGATGTTATTGAAAAAGGATACAAACTGGGAGATAAAATCATTCGTTTCCCAAAAGTGGTAACAGGGCAATAAATTTGATAGAGATGCACAGTAGTGTGACTCCACAAAAGAAAAAATAAAAATGAAAAAAGATTTTTACGAGATATTAGGTGTTTCAAGAAGCGCTGATGCTGCGGCGATAAAGAAAGCCTACAGAAAGAAAGCCATTGAGTTTCATCCTGACAAAAACCCTGGAGACAAATCGGCAGAAGATAAGTTTAAAGAAGCTGCTGAGGCCTATGAAATTTTAGGTGATGCCGATAAAAAAGCAAAATACGACCAATACGGACACCAAGCTTTTGATGGTTCAGGCGGATTTGGCGGTGGTCATGGCGGCATGAACATGGACGATATTTTCAGCCAGTTTGGTGATATTTTTGGTGGTGGTTTCGGCGGTTTCGGCGGAAGCAGAAGCGGAGGCGGAGTACGTCGCGCCAAAGGAAGTAATTTGCGTATCAAAGTGAAATTGAGTTTGGAGGAAATTGCTAATGGTGTTGAGAAAAAAGTAAAAGTAAAACGCAAAGTTCAGGCTCCCGGAGTAACATACAAAACCTGTTCTACTTGTAATGGTCAAGGGCAGGTAATGCGTGTGACCAATACCATTTTGGGCAGAATGCAATCGGCTTCTACTTGTCCTAGTTGTGGCGGATCAGGTCAAATTTTAGACAAAAAACCATCCAATGCGGATTCGCAAGGGATGATTCTAGAAGATGAAACCGTTTCTATAAAAATTCCGGCAGGAGTTGTTGACGGTATGCAATTGAAAGTTTCCAATAAAGGAAATGATGCGCCAGGAAACAGCATTCCAGGAGATTTAATTGTAGCTATCGAAGAGTTAGAACATGAATTCTTGAAACGTGAAGGAGAAAATTTGCATTATGATTTATATGTAAGTTTTCCAGAAGCAATTTTGGGAGTTTCTAAGGATATCGAAGCAATCAATGGTAAAGTAAGAATCAAATTGGAAGAAGGAATTCAATCCGGTAAGATTCTTAGACTAAAAGGAAAAGGAATTCCAAGTATCAATGGATATGGTAGCGGAGATTTACTGGTGCATGTAAATGTTTGGACTCCAAAAACATTGAACAAGGAACAAAAACAATTTTTCGAGAAAAATATTACCGACGAAAATTTTATTCCAAATCCTGAAAAATCAGACAAATCCTTTTTTGAAAAAGTGAAAGATATGTTCTCTTAAATAGAAAACTGCATTAATCGCTTTTATTAAGATACAAATTCCCATCCTTGTAAAAATGAGGATGGGTTTTTTTATGTAACAATCACAAGCATTTCGCTACTAATTATTTACTTTTACACCCGCGAAGCCAAAAAGGCCGAACTGACGAAGAAAATTCAAAAATTCAGCATGAATACCTTATTAGAAGTCAATAAAGTCGTGAAGCAATATGGTGATTACGTAGCGCTTAACGAAGTTTCATTAACCGTTCCCCAAGGCAGTATTTATGGCCTTTTAGGTCCAAATGGTGCCGGAAAAACGTCTCTTATTCGAGTCATAAACCAAATCACTTTACCCGATAGCGGCGAAATTATCCTTGATGGTGAAAAATTACAGCCAAAACATGTGCAATACATAGGCTATCTTCCCGAAGAAAGAGGATTGTACCAAAGTATGAAAGTGGGAGAACAATGCTTGTATTTGGCTCAAATGAAAGGATTGTCTAAGGAAGAAGCCAAAAAGCAATTGGAATATTGGTTTGACCGATTGGGAATTCAAGGTTGGTGGAACAAGAAAATCCAAGAACTTTCGAAAGGAATGGCTCAAAAAATCCAGTTTGTGGTTTGCGTATTGCACAAACCGAAGTTGTTGATTTTTGACGAACCTTTCTCCGGTTTCGATCCTGTAAATGCAAATGTCATTAAAGATGAAATTTTGAAATTGCGAGAAGATGGTGCTACCATAATTTTTTCTACGCATCGAATGGAAAGCGTGGAAGAACTTTGTGATCATATTGCACTCATTCACAAATCGAATAAACTGATTGAAGGCAAGCTCGAAGATGTAAAAAGACAATTTAAGACCAATAGCTTTGAAGTTGGGATTTTATCGGATAATGTTGAGGGTTTGATGTATGATATTACTCAAAAATTTACCGTAGGTCCGGCTAATTTTAAATCGCTTAATAACGAGTTGAAACTCGAAATTCAATTGGGGAAGTCCATGCCTAATGAATTATTGAACGTATTGACGCAACGAGGGCAAGTAACCCATTTTGTGGAAAAAATTCCAAGCGTAAACGATATTTTTATTCAAACAGTAACACGATAGATATTTAGAACGTTAGACTTCTTAGATTTTAGATTAAATCAGAGAACGTCTAAGAAATCTAAGAATGTCTAAAAATCTAACAATCTAATATAAATGAGTATTGTATCACTAATCATAAAAAGGGAATTTATTGCCAAGGTGCGTAATAAATCCTTTATTGTAATGACATTTTTAAGTCCGTTATTGTTTGTGGCAATAGCCGCTTTTGTGGGTTATTTGAGTTCCATGAAAGCAGATACCAAACGAATTGCCATCCATGATGAATCAGGCCTTTTTGTTAAAGATTTTACGTCTCAAAACAGCAGTAAAGACGATTATAAATACTTTGATTTATCGTTAATTGATACAAAATTTCTCAAGGACAGTATTACAAAAGAAAGCTACGAAGGTTTATTAGTAATCCCAAAAACGACGCATATTGCCGATTTGGAAAGCAAGATTCAGTTCATATCAAACAGCAGTCCTAGTATTGC
Organism: Flavobacterium acetivorans; assembly: GCF_020911885.1. Lineage (NCBI taxonomy): Bacteria > Pseudomonadati > Bacteroidota > Flavobacteriia > Flavobacteriales > Flavobacteriaceae > Flavobacterium > Flavobacterium acetivorans. The sequence goes on along the minus strand of NZ_CP087132.1, from coordinate 3,551,155 downwards.
ATTTATTGAAAATGTACAAAATACAATTGCCAAAAAGATTACTAAACTCAATCTCGAAAAGGCACATTTGGACACTTTGGCTATTAAAAAAGCCCAATCCAAAGTCAGTATTAGTTTAGCCAAAGCTTCTGGTGAGGAAAGTGTAAAAGGATTGAATGAAATAAAAATTGCCATTGGCGGCGGATTTGGTTATCTCATTATGATGTTCATCATTATCTACGGAAACATGGTGATGCGCAGTGTTATCGAAGAAAAAACAAATCGAATTATCGAGATCATCATTTCATCTGTGAAACCATTCCAGTTGATGATTGGTAAAATTATTGGAACCTCACTGGCGGGAATCCTTCAGTTCTTTATTTGGGCGGTTATAGGACTTTCTTTGATGTTTGCCGCTTCGATGTTTTTTGGTGTCAATGTGGGGCCAACAGCCAAGGTTTCACCAGAATTAATGCAACAAGCCCAACAGGAATTTACCAGTACGGCCCAGATGTATATCAAAGAGTTGTGGAATTTGCCTATAGCGAGTATTCTTATCGGTTTCGTTGTTTATTTTATAGGAGGTTATTTTCTATACAGTTCTTTTTATGCAGCCATTGGCGCAGCGGTTGACAATCAAACGGATTCACAGCAGTTTCTGTTGCCTATTATTATGCCATTGATGTTGAGTGTTTATGTTGGTTTTTTCAGTGTAATGAGCGATCCCAATGGGACAATAGCGGTAGTTTTTTCGATGATTCCGCTTACCTCACCCATTGTCATGCTAATGCGAATTCCTTTTGGCGTACCTTTGTGGCAAATTGCGATATCAGTGACCTTATTATTTGCAACTTTCTTTGCAGTAGTTTGGTTTGCCGCCAAAATATACCGAGTAGGAATATTGATGTATGGTAAGAAACCCACTTGGAAAGAATTATACAAATGGCTTAAATACTAATAAAAGGTATAGTTTTTGATTTTTCAGAGCCAAATAAATTAAATGTAGATGAGTAAAATATTAATCATAGAGGACGAAGCAGCAATTCGAAGAGTATTGACTAAAATACTTTCGGAAGAAAGCGACAGTTATCAAGTAGAAGAAGCCGAAGACGGCGTTGCCGGATTTGATAAAATAAAAAATAACGATTATGACCTCGTTCTGTGCGACATTAAAATGCCCAAAATGGATGGAGTTGAATTGCTTGAAGCGGTCAAAAAAATAAAACCCGAGATTCCAATGGTGATGATTTCCGGTCATGGTGACATGGAAACAGCCATCAATACAATGCGCTTAGGGGCTTTTGATTATATTTCGAAACCACCGGATTTAAACCGATTGCTCAATACGGTTAGAAATGCATTAGACAGGAAACAACTTGTAGTAGAAAATAAGATTTTAAAGAAAAAAGTAAGTAAAAACTACGAGATAATTGGTGAAAGCGAAGCGATTGATCATATCAAAGTGATGATCGATAAAGTAGCCCAAACCGAAGCCAGAGTGCTTATCACGGGACCTAATGGAACCGGAAAAGAACTCGTTGCGCATCAATTGCATGAAAAAAGCGAGCGCGCCAGTTTCCCTTTAATTGAAGTTAATTGTGCCGCAATTCCTTCTGAATTGATTGAAAGTGAGCTTTTTGGTCATGTAAAAGGTGCTTTTACCTCGGCGGTGAAAGATCGCGCCGGAAAATTCGAAGCGGCTGACAAAGGAACTATTTTCTTGGATGAAATTGGCGATATGAGTCTTTCGGCTCAGGCCAAAGTATTGCGCGCCTTGCAGGAAAGCATGATTACCAGAGTCGGCGCAGATAAGGATATCAAAGTAGATGTTCGTGTGATTGCGGCGACCAATAAAGATTTGAAAACAGAAATTGCCGAAGGTCGTTTCCGCGAGGATTTATACCATCGATTGGCGGTAATATTGATAAAAGTGCCTTCTTTGAACGAAAGAAGAGAAGATATTCCGATGTTGATTTCGCATTTTGCGGCAAAAATTGCTTCCGAGCAAGGAAATGCCTTGAAGAAATTTTCTCCCGATGCGGTCAAATTACTACAGGAATACGATTGGACAGGAAATATACGTGAATTGAGAAACGTGGTGGAACGTTTGATTATCCTTGGCGGAAGCGAAATTTCGGAGAGTGATGTAAAACTCTTTGCAAGTAAATAATTGTTGAATTTAAGATTTATATCCAAAATCTTAAATTCAAAATTTAAAATTAAATTATGAAATTAAAAAAAATAAACGAAGACCTAAAGCAAAATTTAATTGACAACGGTTTAACCGAAGCCAATGCGATGCAGCAGGAAACTTTTTCGACTATAAAAAGTGGCGCCGATTGCATTATTGTTGCACCAAAAGGAAGCGGAAAAACCACTACTATTGTCCTTAATGTCATTCAAAAATTGGTTGGTGAAACCGAAGAATCTCCAAGAGCTTTGATTATTGTTGAAGACAAAACCAAAGTACTGGAAATGGTTGAGCTTTTTGAAAAGTTTGGAAAATATAGCAATCTGGAAATCTATGGTGTTCATGATAAAGGAGATATGGACTATGATAAAAACTATATTTCTACCGGAATTGACGTGTTGATAGGAACACCCAATAAGTTGAGCGATATGTTTAGTACGGCAGGTTACAATGTCAACCGATTGAAAATGTTTATCATTGATGATGCAGATCCAATTTTGAAATTGCGTCATGAGACTAAAATTATGCGTATTTCGAACAGTATTGCTAGAACACAACGCATTATTTTCACAGAACAGCTGTCTGAAAGAATTGAAAGCCTTGCAGATAAAATGATGGAAGAGCCTTTCCTTTTTGAAATTGATGACGAAGAAGAAGAGGAAGAAGACAACAGTGTAGAGTAAACAATTTTCAATTCAACGTACTTCTTATCGTTTTTGATTTTATAGGGTATAAAGATAATTTAGTACTTTTGATACAAAACAAATACGATGGATATTTCTGCTAAAAAACTGGAATTATTGGATTGGTTGCTTCATATAGAAGACGAATCTAAGCTTAAAAAAGTATTGGCTTTTAAGCATATATTAGATAAAGAAGTATTGGTTTATGACGCTAAAGGGTATCCTGTCTCAAAAGAGGAGTATATCAATTTGGTGAATGAAGCCGATGAACGAATCTCATCAGGGAAATTTACCACGCTTGAAGATTTGGAAAAAGAAATTGAGAATTGGTAATATGCAAAGGCCAATAAAGATACTTTGGGATGACCAAGCTAAAGAAGATTTAAGATTAATTTTTGATTTCATTAAAATAAAATCACTTCAAGGAGCGAGAAACGTTATTCATGATATTGTAAAGGAAAGCAAAAATATTCATTATGCGGAGCAGTATCAAGTTGATGAGATTTTAGGAGAGCCATATAGAAGAATGATTGTTAGAGACTTTAAGATTATTTATAAAGTTCATAGTGAAATTGAAATTAGGATCCTTCAAATTTTTGACACAAGTCAAAATCCAAGTAAATTAAACAAGTAAAAAATAATTTTAGATATAAAATAGTAGCATGGGATTAATGAAAGTGTTTTCAGGAAGTGAAATTTTAGCCATGGCCTTGAAAGAAAGAATCGAAGTAGCCGGTATTGATGTCGTAATGAAAGACAATATTCAATCGGCTAGATTGGCTGGTTTTGGAACTTCGGGATCAGCGGTAGAATTGTTTGTTCAGGAAACGGAATTTGCAAAAGTGAATCCGGTTATTGAAGAATTTAGATTGAGTATTTAATAGCCTATTTATTGAAAAGTATAAAAACCTTGATGCGATTTTGTCGTCAGGGTTTTTCTTTTTAAAAGGTTTAAACGAAAGAAAATGAAATATAAAATGTTGGTTTTAGACATGGATGATACCCTGTTGACGGACGACCATAAAATTTCGGACGAAAATAAAGAGATGCTTTTTAAAGCGCAGGAATTGGGGGTTTATGTTATTTTGGCATCCGGAAGGCCAACCCCTGCGATGCTTCCTTTTGCAAAGGAATTGCAATTGGATAATTCCTATATGATTTCTTATAATGGAGCGGTGATTACGGATTTGAAAGAGGATAAAGTGATATTTGAACAAACTTTGACCCAACAACAAATACATGAATTGTATGATTACAGTCTGGAAAGTAAAACGCATATCATTACTTATGTTGATGGGAAAATTGTAAGTGAAACCGATTCCGAGTTCATTGATATCGAAAAAAACATAACGGGTTTAGAACATAATAAAGTGGCTGATTTTAAACAAGCGGTGCCTTCTTCGGCTGTGAAATGCATTTTATTGGAAGAACCAACTTATTTAAAGGAAGTCGAAAAAGATTTGAAAGCGGCTATGCCGCATTTGAGTGCGAGTATGTCCAAACCTTTTTTCCTTGAGGTGGCCCAAAATGGCATTGATAAGGCGGCGAGCATAAAAATACTGGCAGAAAAACTCGATATTAAACAAAGCGAAATTATTGCTGTTGGTAACGCGGGTAATGATTTGACAATGGTAGAATATGCCGGATTAGGAGTTTGGGTCGATAATGTGAATCCAGAATTAAGAGACAGAGCCGATGTGATTGTGGCTTCAAACAATGATCATGGTGTGGCTGAGGTCGTTCGCCGATTTATATTGAATTAGGATTTTTTGCAATTTATATATTTGAACCATTAAGGTATTGAGGTAATTTAAGAGTTGTTCTTAATCTTGATTTCTTAATGGTTTTTTAGTTTGCGCTCCGCAAAGTCTCCGACTTTGAGGTCGTGATTTACGGTTTTTAACCGATTTTTGTTTTCGATTGGTTTTTTAAATCAGTCACAGACTGATTAATGCATTCACAAAGTCAGAGACTTTGCGTAGCGCCCAAATTGTTATCTTAATTTTTTCTTTTGGTTTTTGTTTGTATTGAAGATAGCAGTTATAATAATGTCTTTTTCGTCAACACTATACAAAACCACAAAAGGGAATTTTTTTACGACTGCTTGATGGTATATTTTATAGACAACTTTGTAAGTCGTGTAATTCAAAACGATTGATTTGTAGCAATTATCTAATTCGTCAAGAAATCGTTCGCCTAGATTTTTTCATCTGGATTCATAAAATTCATAAGCTACAATGGTATCCATATTAGCACGAAAAGTAAATTTAAGATTTCTTTTCATTAAAGCTTTTTCTGGCATTGTTTTTTATTTCTTCCCAAGTAAAAGAAGGTTCTTCTCCAGAATAGTATTTTGCTGTTGCGTCTTCTAAAATTAACTTTTGTTCAGCGGTCAATTCATATTTTGAATGTTCATCGCTGAAGACCTCTTTTAAAAAATCCAAGGTGCTTTGATCTTCCGTGTGGATGATTTTATCGATTAACTCCAGTTTATCTTTTTGTAAATTAGTTGATTGCATGGTTTTTTAGCTTAGAATCTATTTACAAATATAATGATAATCGCATTTTAATTGTTGTAATTAATATGTAAATTTGCAACCTCAATTTTTTTGACAACGATTTCATTAAATTGAGTTTACTTATGGAAAATAGAAAAAAAGTTGCCTTTTATACGCTGGGTTGTAAGTTGAATTTTTCGGAAACATCAACGATTGCGCGTTCGATTGAGGATGAAGGTTTTGATCGTGTTGATTTTGAAGAAGTGGCCGATATGTATGTGATCAATACCTGTTCGGTAACCGAAAACGCTGATAAACAGTTCAAACAGATTGTAAAAAAAGCAATGAAACTCAATGATAAGGCTTTTATTGCGGCGGTGGGTTGTTATGCCCAATTAAAACCGGAAGAATTAGCCGCTGTTGATGGTGTTGATTTGGTTTTGGGAGCTACCGAAAAGTTTAAAATCACCGATTATATTAATGACTTGTCCAAAAATGATTTGGGCGAAGTCCATTCTTGCGAGATTTCAGAAGCTGATTTCTATGTAGGAAGTTATTCTATTGGTGACAGAACCCGCGCTTTCTTGAAAGTTCAGGATGGCTGTGATTACAAATGTACTTATTGTACGATTCCGCTTGCCAGAGGAATTTCCAGAAGTGACGAATTGGAAAATGTGCTGAAAAATGCCTACGAAATTTCGAAGCAAAATATCAAGGAAATTGTTTTGACCGGTGTGAATATTGGTGATTACGGAAAAGGTGAATTTGGAAACAAAAAACACGAACATACTTTCCTGGAATTGGTTCAGGCATTGGATAAAGTGGAAGGAATCGAAAGATTGCGTATTTCGTCTATCGAGCCTAATTTGTTGAAAAATGAAACGATAGAATTTGTATCGAAAAGCAGAACCTTTGTACCACATTTTCATATTCCGTTGCAATCCGGAAGTAACGATATTCTGAAATTGATGAAACGCCGTTATTTGCGCGAAGTATATACCGAAAGAGTCAATAAAATCAAGGAAGTGATGCCGTACGCTTGTATAGGCGTGGATGTGATTGTGGGTTTTCCTGGTGAAACCGATGAGCATTTTTTGGAAACTTATCATTTCCTAAACGAAATGGATATTTCGTATTTGCATGTTTTTACCTATTCAGAGCGTGATAATACCGAAGCAGCTGAAATGGAAGGAGTTGTTCCTGCCAATGTTCGTGCAAAACGCAGCAAAATGTTACGCGGATTATCGGTTAAAAAACGTCGTGCTTTTTATGAAAGTCAGTTAGGAACAAACAGAACAGTACTTTTTGAGAGTGAAAATAAAGAAGGCTATATTCACGGTTTTACCGAAAACTATGTCAAAGTAAAAACACCTTGGAACCCGGAATTAGTGAATACTTTACACGAAATCAATCTGACTAAAATTGATGAAGACGGAAGCGTAAGAATGGATTTTGTTTCTGCTTTGGTTTAAACATATAAGTCATATAAGTTTTTTAAAATCATTGAGCGATTAAGCTCTTTTGAGATTAAATGCTATAATTTTTTAAACCATTAAGAGATTAAGTTTCATTAAGTTTTAAGCTTAATTTTCTTAATCTCTTAATGGTTTTTTAGTAGAGAAAGTTCGACTTTAAGACTTTTGACTTTCGGCTAATTTTAAGGATTGGTTGACCAAATGCTGCTGTTTTTAATGAAAACGCGACGATTCAATTTAAGTTGAGCGATAATTAATTCGGCCATATCTTCGGCTTGCATCACTTTCTCCGGATTGCCATCGGTCAGTTTTAAATCTTTGGCCATATCGGTAGCAACGGTACTTGGAGTCAGCGCTGTTACGCGAATATTGTGTTTGCGCATTTCTTGCATTAATGAATCAGTCAGGCCAAGAACAGCAAATTTTGAAGCGCTGTAAGCACTTGTTAAAGCATTTCCGGCTAATCCAGCAGTCGATGAAATATTGATAATGTCTCCTGTTTGTCTTTCGATCATGTTAGGAATAACGGTACGTGTTACATAATAAGTTCCCATTAAATTTACTTGAATAATGCGTTCCCAAGTTACTGGTTCTAATTCCAAGAATTTACCAAAAGCACCAATTCCGGCATTGTTGATTAAAATATCAATAGTTCCAAATTCGGCTAGAGCTTTTTCAACAGCAGAATTTACAGAGTTGATATCGGCGACATCAGCCGTTATGGCGAGTGCTTTTACTCTAAGTGAACGCGCTTTTGCAGCTACATTATCAATCTCTTCTTGGGTTCTGGCCAGTAATATTACGTTTACGCCTTCTTTGGCTAAGGCAATTGCTACGGCTTTACCAATTCCTTTTCCTGCACCGGTTATCAGCGCATTTTTATTTTTTAAATCGTTCATGTTTTCGTTTTTTTGTTGATTTCAAAAATCAAATATTGTCTTGCAAAAATACCCTTTTCGGATTTTAAATCTCCTTTTGGGTTTCTATTTAATCTAAATTTAACTTTATAAGCTTAATCTTAAAAGAAGTTTTTTTTGTTTATTTTAAATCTAAACTTAATTTATAAATGTTACTTTTTAATGCATCCGTATCGTTGTCTTCGCAAAGCAGGATTTCTATTTTTTCTTTTGTGTTTTTGAAAACAGTTATGCCTTCAAATTTATGTTTGTCGCTTATTTTTTTTGTAAAATCAATTTTCATGGTCTCAAGATCAATCCGTCCAATAAGGCTTCCCAGAACTTCTCCATCATCATAGGTAGATTGGGTATTTTCGGCAGTGGCCAAAAAATAAATCGTATTCTCTATTAAAACAGCATCGGTAAAACTGGAGCGTACTCCTTTTATTTTTGGCAGTTTATAATCATTTGAAAGCAAGCTAAATTCTTGATCTAATTTTTTGGCACGAAGGCTAAAGAGCGTGTTTTTGTTTGAAATACCATTGCCACGGTTAAAAAAGTACCAGTTTTCACCATCGTAAATAACGCCTTCGAGATTAAAATCTTCGGGTTTGATGTTTGCGAAACTTTGCATCACAGCATAAAGATCGACCAGATTATTAGTGGCAGTTTTCTTTTTTTCCTTTAAATCGAATTCAACCATCCTATTCCTGTTTGGGGTAGAACCCGAACCAAAAATATATAGGGTGTCTTGAAAATGAGTGATGGATTCAAAATCTGGTTTTTCACTTTTGGGAATATTTACCGATGGATTTTTGATGAGCGGATGTTGTTTTAAATCCTGAGAATTGATATTGTATTCGTATAGAAATCCGCTGTTGTCACCAATAATTAGTAAACTGTTGTCTTGGTAAAAAAGCCCAGATGCGGAGCCAATGCCTATAATTGTGGTGAATAATTCTAATGTTATTTTTTTCATATTTTAGTATTGAATGGGAAATGCCTAGCCCAGATAGCAGTGAAAATCCTATTGTGTGCGCCACAGCGGACACAATAGATTGCAACGAATAGCTGGAAAAAGCTCCTAATTTAGTTAATGCTTAAGATGATAAATGGTTTAATTTCAATTGATTATTTTGTTATATTTGAGTGAGTAAAGATAAAACATTTCCTATGAAGTCAATTAATCCCGATGATTTTAAAGTGGTTCGTCCTATTGAACTTTCTAAAATACCTACTTTGCTTGTTGAGGGCAGCAGTGACGAAGAGGAAGAAGATAAATTAGACAAGGTTCGAGAAAAGCTGAGTGAATTGCAGGACGTGATGTATGCGCATAATCGCTACGGAGTCTTGATTTGTTTGCAAGGAATGGATACTTCGGGAAAGGACAGTTTGATTCGGGAAGTTTTTAAGGAGTTCAATTCGCGTGGGGTAGTGGTGCATAGTTTTAAAACACCCAATTCGACCGAGTTAGAACACGATTATTTATGGCGCCATTATTTGGCTTTGCCTGAAAAAGGCAAGTTTGCGGTTTTTAATCGAACGCATTATGAAAATGTATTGGTTACAAGGGTACATCCGGAATATATTATGAATGAGAATTTGCCTGGAATTGAAAAGGTAGAAGATATTACTCCTGAATTCTGGCAAAATCGAATGGAACAGATCAGGAATTTTGAGAAGCATATTACCCAAAATGGCAGCATTGTGTTGAAGTTCTTTTTACACATGAGTAAGGAAGAGCAAAGAGAAAGGCTGCTGAGAAGGTTAGAAGAGCAAAAGCACAATTGGAAGTTCTCAACGGGAGATTTGAAGGAAAGGGAACGCTGGGCGGATTATATGCATTATTACCAAGAAGCGATTAATAAAACTTCGACAGCATATGCGCCTTGGTATGTAGTTCCGGCCGATGATAAGGAGATGTGCCGCTATATTGTGGGCAAAATTATCTGGGAAGAGATGCAAAAACACACAGACATCCGAGAGCCTGAAATGGATGAGAAAGTCAAGGAAAATATTGAATTGTATAAGGAGATTTTGAGAAAAGAATAAATAAAAAATGCGCTGAATTTCAGCGCATTTTTTATGTTTTAAAGTAAGCTTATAATTTAAAACCATAGGCCAAACGTATTCCAATTTGTCCAACTCCTTTACCGTTATTGTTTAGTTTTGGAAAATCAGAATAGTGTTCGTAATGTACCGAAAGGTCAATGTATTTTGTGGCATATCCAATAGTTGGAGCTAATAAAAAGGAGGTTTGGTTGTAGTCATTTGTTACAGCAAAGGCAGCTCCGGCTTCTCCCATTATATAAAACTGATCGTTCCATATAAAGGCTTTAAAACCCGCTTTTGCAGGAATAAAACCTAAATCACTTCCGTCAGCTTCACTTACAAATAGGTTTGAAAAACCGGTGGTTAGGGTGAGCGAATATCTTTTTGATAGGTCATATTGCAATCTGGCATCGGCTCCTAAGGCTAATTTATAAGGCTCGTTAGTGGCGTAGCCAGCGTTCAAACCAATTCCTAAACGGAAGCCTTGGTCATAATTTGTTGTTGTTTCTTGTGCTTGTGCTTGACTTGCAAATAATGTCGTGACTGCAAATACGAATAGGACTTTAATTTTTTGTGTAGGTTTCATAGTTTTTAATTTTAGATTCATTTTTTTAATTGATAACTAATGCAAATTTAGGTTTGAGAATAACGACGAATGTTATAGAATTATTTGATTTTGTTTCAAAATATTTAAACGGCTGTAAAAAAACATAAAAGATTACTATTTATTAATTGATTTATTACAGGGACATTCAGATGCTTCTAATTATCTTTGCCAAAAAAAAAGCAAAAGTGAATTTATCCCAGTACACAAAAGAGTTTTCTTATAATTTACGATTAGCCTATCCTATTATTTTGGGGATGCTTGGACATACAATTGTTGGTATTGTCGACAATATTATGGTAGGAAAACTAGGGCCAACAGAATTGGCTGCAGTTTCTTTGGGCAATAGTTTTGTTTTTATAGCCATGTCATTGGGTATAGGTTTTTCTACGGCGATTACACCTTTGGCTGCTGAAGCCGATGGAAAAGGAGATGTAGAAGAAGGACGCAGTGTGTTTCATCATGGGCTATTTTTATGTACAATCTTAGGAATGACTTTGTTCTTGATTATATTCTTTTTTAAGCCTTTGATCGCTTTTATGGGACAACCGGAAATTGTGGTTGAAATGGCAAAGCCTTACCTTGATATTGTGGCTTTTTCGCTGGTTCCTCTTATTATTTTTCAGGCCTACAAACAGTTTGCTGACGGGAAGTCGGAAACTAAATATTCAATGTGGGCAACCATTATAGGGAATTTGGTTAATGTTGTCATTAATTATTTCTTGATTTATGGGATTTGGTTTTTTCCTAAAATGGGAATTGTGGGAGCGGCTATAGGTACGATTGTTTCTCGTATTGTGATGTTAATTTATATGCATTACGTCCTAGTTAGTAAACCCAAATTTCATCCTTATTTTGAAAATTTCAGTTTTAAAGAAATTAAGAAGCAAATGGTCAATAAAATCATTAACTTAGGTTTGCCTTCGTCTATGCAAATGTTCTTTGAAGTTGCTTTGTTTACGGGAGCTATTTGGCTTTCGGGGCTTTTGGGAACAACAAGTCAGGCAGCCAATCAGATTGCGTTGAGTTTAGCATCCTTAACTTTCATGTTTGCCATGGGACTGAGTGTGGCTGTTATGATTAGGGTAGGGAACCAAAAGGGTTTGATGGATTATGTAAAGCTTCAGCTTGTGGCGCGATCCATATTTTTATTGGCTATATTTCTTGAAATTGTATTTGCTGTTATTTTTGTGGTTTTTCACCAATACTTACCAGAATTATTTGTGAATATGAATGATATGGTACATATAAATGAAACCAAGGAAGTTGTCTTTATAGCCTCACAACTGTTATTTGTGGCCGCAGTTTTTCAAATTTCTGACGGAATTCAAGTAGTTGTATTGGGTGCTTTGAGAGGCTTGCAAGATGTAAAAATACCTATGTACATTACCTTTGTAGCCTATTGGGTGATTGGTTTTCCAATTTCTATTTACTTGGGATTGTACACTGATTTGAAGGCGGTGGGAATCTGGATTGGGCTTTTGGCCGGATTGACTGCAGCCGCTTTATTTTTGTATATTCGCTTTGCGCGATTGACAAGAAATCTGATTTTGAGTAACGAAAACAACAGCATTAATAAATAAATATAACATGGAATTACCAAAATTTTTACTGGGGGACAACACTGATTTTCCCGATGATATTTTTATCATACACTTAGATTATCCAAGATTTATCATCAATTTAAAAGACGATGAGGTGGAATTCATGGAAGAAGCGGAAGATCTGGATGAGGCTGAATTGAATGCGGAAATGGAAGGTTTGATTGAGCAAGCAAACACTTTCTACGACCGAGAAATGGAACGTTACGAGAAAGAATAATAATTTATTTGAAATACTTTTCTAATAAAATTTGGGCGGCTGCAAAAGGTGATGTTTCATCATTTTGCACCGCTTTTTTAGTAGAATCTAATAGCTTTTGAATTTCAGGATTATTAAAGAAGTTCAATTTTAATTGCTCATTGATGGTTTCAAGCATCCAATATTCATTTTGTTCAGCACGTTTTGTGTCAAAATAAGTATTCTCTTTTGTCTGTTTGATATATTTATCAATGGTTTTCCAAATTTCTGGAATTCCCTCATGGGTAATGGCACTACAGGTTGTTGTTGTGGGAATCCATCCTGATTTTTTTGCCGGAAAAAGATTCAATGCTCTGTTAAATTCTGTTTTTGCCAGTTTAGTTTTTTTGATGTTATCGCCATCGGCCTTGTTGATGACAATCGCATCCGCCATTTCCATAATTCCACGTTTTATACCTTGCAATTCATCACCAGCTCCAGCGATTTTTAGCAGTAAAAAGAAATCGACCATGCTGTGAACCGCAGTTTCGCTCTGTCCTACACCTACAGTTTCTATAATAATAGTGTCAAAACCGCAGGCCTCACAAAGCGTTATGGTTTCACGCGTTTTCCGTGCCACACCGCCTAGGGTTTCGCCAGAAGCCGAGGGTCTTATGTAAGCGTTGGGGTCTTTGACCAATTCTTCCATTCGGGTTTTATCGCCCAGAATGCTTCCGTGAGATATCGTACTGCTGGGATCGACCGCCAGAACCGCCACTTTTTTTCCTAAGCCGGTCAAATGTTTCCCGAAAGCTTCTATAAAAGTGCTTTTCCCTACGCCGGGAACTCCCGTGATTCCTATGCGGACAGATTTATTAGCATGATAGAGACAGGCATTAATGACTTCATTGGCTTTGGTCAAATGCTCCGGATTGGTGCTTTCGACCAAAGTAATCGCACGGCTTAAAGCGGTTATATTGCCAGACAAAATTCCGTCAATCAGTTCTTTTGAAGAGGGTTGCTTGTTTCTGAACTTTTGAATGTTCTTTACAACCACAGGGCTGATGATTTCTGGGGCGGTAATACCGGCTTTTTCGTTTAAAGCAGAATGTTTGTTTTTATCGTTTTCCAAAACTTAAAGTCATTTTAGTAAAATTAGTACTTAAACATGAATTATTTATTTTTTTTTGTTTTTTATGCGGATAATTTAGTTAATCCTTACTTAAAAAATTAAGAAATGAATTCTATAGTTCTACTGTGAGGTTTTTGTTTGTACTCTATGATATTTTCAAATTAGTAAATATATTTGTGGGGACATGTATAACTTTATATTAATCTTTTTTTTCTTATTTCTAGGGCTTGTTTTACAACGTGTAAAATGCTTTCCTACCAATACCTATAAATTATTAAATAAGATTGTAATTTTTGTTTGCCTTCCTGCTTTGGCTTTGTATTATATACCAAAGATTCATTGGAATAATCAGCTGTTATATCCTATTGGTGTGGCTTGGATTGGTTTTCTTTTTTCCTATTTGTTTTTCAAGTTTATGGGAAATAGGTTCGGTTGGTCGAGGAAGTTAACAGGTTGTTTGATTATAACGGCAGGTTTTGGGAACACATCCTTTTTAGGTTTTCCTATCATTCAGGCCTTGTATGGAGATGAAGGTTTGAAGATGGCAATTTTAGTAGATCAACCCGGTACTTTTGTAGTGTTGTCAACTTTTGGGATTTTGGTAGCAACACTTTATTCTTCCGGTAGTCCTAGCGGAATTTTTATTGCCAAAAAAATCCTTTTTTTTCCTCCATTTATTGCTTTTTTGATTGCTTGTGTAATGAATTTTTCTGGTTTCGATTTCCATCAGTTGTTCCAGTTGCTTTTGCAAAAAGTAGGTAGCGTGATGACACCACTGGCGATGCTTTCCGTTGGTTTACAATTGCAATTTGACCGGAAAAGCAAGCATCTGAAATTTTTAGGATTGGGCCTTTTGTTTAAACTACTGCTGACACCCGCCTTATTTTATTTTTTATATGTGGTGCTTTTGGGCCAAAATTCCAAAATGATTCATGTTGCTATTATGGAAGCGGCTATGGCGCCTATGATAACAGCTAGTATTTTAGCCTCTTCCTATGGTTTAAAACCGCGATTGAGTAGTATGATGATTGGTTTTGGGATTCCACTTTCTTTTATCACCTTGGCTTTTTGGTATCTTATCGTAACCTATCTTTGATTTTATGGGGAGTTATTCAAGTAGTTGTTTATTAGTTTTTTAGATTTTTATTTGCAAGGACTCTTGCTTGTACTCTAGATTTTTTTTAGTAATTTTAGAGTAACTTAAAAACGGTATTTATCATGGCAACATTACGATTAGGAGATATAGCTCCAGACTTTGAAGCAGAAACAACTCTGGGCAAAATTCATTTTCATGAATGGTTAGGCGATTCTTGGGGAGTATTATTTTCTCATCCGGCTGATTTTACACCTGTTTGTACAACCGAATTAGGTACCGTAGCCAATTATTCTAAAGAGTTTGAAAAGAGAGAAACTAAAGTTATTGCATTGAGCGTAGATGGATTAGCTTCGCACTTAGAATGGATAAAAGACATAAACAAAACCCAGCATACTACGGTTAATTTTCCTATTATCGCCGATGAAGATAGGCGAGTGGCAACTTTGTACGATATGATCCATCCTAATGCCAATGATCATTTTACAGTGCGATCTGTTTTTATCATTGCTCCAGATAAAAAGATAAAATTAATGCTTACTTATCCTGCGTCAACAGGAAGGAATTTTGACGAAATTCTGCGTGTTATTGACAGCTTACAATTGACATCAGAATATAGTGTTGCTACACCAGCCAACTGGAAAGACGGAGAAGACGTAGTGATTTCTACCTCGGTGCCGGACAGTGAAATTCCGCTAAAATTTCCAAAGGGATACCAACAAATAAAACCTTATTTGCGTATGACTCCTCAACCCAATAAGTAAAAGAGATTGTTTTTTAAAAAATAAAAAAGGATAATGAAGCGTTTTGCTTTATTATCCTTTTTTTATAAAATGGAAATTCATTTTCTAAATAAGTCCTTTAATTTTGGCATATTGCAACAGTAGGATAGTTTTAGCATCTTTTATTTGCCCCGACTCAATCATAGCGTAAGCTTCATCATAGGACATTTCCATAACTTCAATATTCTCCTCTTCGTGTTCTACACCACCACCTTCGCTAACTTTCATTGATTGGTCATATTCACCAACGAATAAATATAAAATTTCGGTTACGGCGCCAGGAGACATATAGGTTTCCATCACTTTCTGAATGTTAGCGATGCGGTAACCGGTTTCTTCTTCGGTTTCTCTGATAATACATTCTTCAGGATTATCTTCGTCTAATAGCCCAGCACAAACTTCGATCATCATGCCCGATTCATTTCCGTTAAGATAAGTAGGTAGTCTAAATTGCTTGGTTAGGATTACGGTCTTTTTTTGTGAGTTGTAAAGCAGAATGGCAGCGCCATTGCCGCGATCGTAGACTTCTCTTTTTTGGGTTATCCAAGTATTGTCTTTTTTTTGGTAGTCAAAAGTTACTTTGTTCAAAATGTACCAATTATCAGAAAGTAATTCGGTTTTTTTGATTTCTATTTTTGGGTCGTTCATGCGTTTGAGTTTATTGTTTTTTAACCACAAATGACATAAATTAATTCGTGGAAATTGATGTAATAAAAAACGCTCTGAAATCTCAGAGCGTTAGTGAATCTTATTTAAGGATTGTTTGTTTTCTGTCTGGTCCTACAGAAACAATCTTGATAGGAACTTCCACTTCTTTTTCAATGAACTCGATATATTCTTTTAGTTCGATAGGCAATTCGTCATAAGTAGTCATACCTGTCAAATCTTGTTTCCAACCTTTGAATTCTTGGTAAACTGGAGTAACATTTTCCGGTTCGATATTGTATGGGAAATGTGCTATTTTTTCTCCTTTGTAGTTGTAATCCGTACAAACTTTTAAAGTATCAAAACCTGAAAGAACATCACCTTTCATCATCATCAGTTGCGTAACACCATTGATTTGAACAGCATATTTTAAAGCAACTAAGTCTAACCATCCACAACGTCTTTGTCTTCCAGTAACTGATCCAAATTCATTTCCAACGCGTGCCATTGTAGTTCCGTCTTCGTCAAAAAGTTCCGTAGGGAACGGTCCGCTTCCAACACGGGTAACATAAGCTTTAAAAATACCGTAAACTTCTTTGATTTTATTTGGAGCAATTCCTAAACCAGTACAAGCACCAGCGGCAGTTGTATTAGAAGAAGTTACAAATGGATATGTTCCAAAATCAACATCAAGTAAAGACCCTTGGGCACCTTCACATAGGATTGATTTACCCGCTTTTTGAGCTTGGTGTAAATACTCTTCGCTATCAATGAAATCTAATTTTTTTAGATCTTCGATTGATTCAAAAAATTCTTTTTCTAACTCTTCTAAGTTGTATTGAATGTCAACATCATAAAAGGCAATCATGGCTTCGTGCTTGTCAGCCAAAGCTCTGTAACGCTCTTTGAAATCTTCCAGTTCGATATCTCCAACACGAAGACCATTTCTTCCTGTTTTGTCCATATACGTTGGTCCAATTCCTTTAAGAGTAGAACCAATTTTTGCTTTTCCTTTTGAAGCTTCAGAAGCAGCGTCAAGCAAGCGGTGTGTCGGTAAGATTAAATGGGCTTTTCTTGAAATGATTAGTTTCGATTTTAAGTCCAAATTAAATTTAGCCAATCCGTCAATTTCACCTTTAAAAACAACCGGGTCAATTACCACACCATTACCGATGATGTTTACGTTATTGGCATGAAAAATTCCAGAAGGAATTGTTCTAAGTACATGTTTTATTCCGTCAAATTCTAAAGTGTGTCCCGCATTAGGGCCTCCTTGAAAACGAGCAATAATATCATATTTTGAAGTAAGTACATCAACGATTTTACCTTTCCCTTCGTCTCCCCATTGTAATCCTAGTAATAAATCTACGGTCATTCTGTTTATTATTTGTTATTAATTTTTATCGAATGAACTGCTCTCAAGCGGTTCGTGTTTTAAAATTGTATGTTCTAAATTGTGGTATCTGATTTTGGAGTTTTCCTTACTCCATATAAATATAAAGAGTGATTAGTAATTTCAATGTCAAATATTTCTTCAATGGTTTTCTTAATCGTTTGAATTCTAGGATCACAAAACTCAATTACTTCACCGGTATCCGTCATTATAATATGATCGTGTTGCTTGTCAAAATACGATTTTTCATAATGAGCTTGATTTTGCCCAAACTGATGCTTGCGCACTAAATTACAGTCTAACAATAATTCTATTGTATTGTATAAGGTGGCTCTACTGACACGGTAGTTCTTATTTTTCATTTTGATATAAAGATTTTCTATATCAAAATGTTCCTCGCTTTCGTAAATTTCTTGAAGTATAGAGTAACGTTCAGGCGTTTTTCGATGTCCTTTTTGTTCAAGATACATTGTAAAAACATTTTTTACAATTTCTTGGTTTTTGTCGTTATCTGTGGAAATTAGTGTCATATTGGGCAAAGATAATTTTTTATTTTAATAGTTCTCAAGTTTAATACTTATAAGAGGATAATTTTGTGAGTTTTGAAACAATAATTGGATTAAAGTTTAGGGATTAGGTTTTATAAATTCGGGTCACTTTATCTATTCCGTCCACTTTTTTGATATTGTCGATTAGTTTTTTCAAAATGGTGCTGTTTTGAACCACGACCGTCACCTGACCTTTAAAAAGCCCAGCTTCACCGCTCAAGGTTAAGCTTTGGATATTTACATGCATGTTGTTCGAAATCACCTTGGTCAACTCGTTAGTAAGTCCCAAGGAGTCCATTCCAGTGATCGTAAGAATTGCTTTGAATTCCTGTTGGGTCGAATCAATCCATTTGGCTTGCATGATTCGATAAGCATAATTGGACTGCATGGCAATGGCATTAGGACAGTCTTTTTTATGTACTTTAATTCCTTCGTTGATGGTAACAAATCCAAAAACAAGATCTCCGGGAATTGGATTACAGCAAGTTGATAATTTATAATCCAGTTTATCCTGTTCTTTGCCAAAAACAAGCATATCATAGTTACTATTTAATACTTGCTTGTGGATGTCTGTATCAGCAGTTTGGCCTGAGCGTTTAATTTTGCTTTTAAAGAAATTGATTAAAGTATTGCTTTTTTGGGCAGCAAAATCTTTGAGTTGCTGGTTATCTATAGAGCCTATACCAACTCTGTAAAATAAGTCCAAGCTGGTTTTTAATTTGAAAAAGTTAACTAATTCATTGACAACCGATTCGTTTAAGTTAACTTTAAGGTGTTTTAATTTACGCGTTAGCAGTTCTTTTCCGTCTTCTGCAATTTTTTTGGTGTTTTCGTTTAGAACATTTCTGATTTTGTTTTTCGCTCTGGAAGTAGTTACATAATCAAGCCAGTTTATCGTTGGTTTTTGATTTTGGGAAGTGATAATTTCTACCTGATCTCCGCTTTTTAGCTCATAATTCAAAGGCACTAATTTTCCGTTTACCCTTGTTCCTCTGGTTTTGATTCCTATTTCGGAGTGAATACTAAAAGCAAAATCAAGAGAAGTAGCCCCTTTTGGTAAGGATTTAATATCTCCTTTTGGAGTGAAAATATAGATTTCTTTTGAATACAAATTCATTTTGAAATCTTCTACAAAATCAACTGCACTGGTTTCTGAATTTTCAAGGGCTTCTTTGAGTAAATTTAGCCAACGGTCTAGACCAACTTCCTCTGATCCGCCATTTTTATATTTGTAATGTGCTGCATATCCTTTTTCGGCAATTTCATTCATTCGTTCACTTCGCACCTGAACTTCTACCCAGCGTCCTTTTGGTCCCATTACAGTGATGTGTAAGGCTTCGTAACCGGTAGATTTAGGGGATGAAATCCAATCGCGTAACCGACTTGGGCTGGGTCTGTAATGGTCAGTAACGATGGAGTAAATTTTCCAGGCCAAAAACTTTTCGTCATGTGGATTGGATTTGTATACGATGCGAAGGGCAAATTTATCATATACTTCATCAAAACTTACGTTTTGAGCTTTCATTTTTCTTCGAATCGAATAGATCGATTTTGGCCTTCCTTTTATGATATAATCAATGTCTTCCTCATCCAAAGAGGTTTTTATGACGTCAGAAATATCTTTGATGTAAGCATCTTGTTGCTCTTTGGTTTCTTTTATTTTGCTTACAATGCTATTGTAAACTTCGGGTTCAGTATACTTTAAACCTAAGTCTTCCAGTTTATTTTTTATTCTGTATAAACCCAAACGATGTGCCAGTGGAGCATAAATGTATAATGTTTCTGAGGCAATCTTGATTTGTTTGGCATTTTCCATCGAATCCATTGTCTGCATGTTATGCAGTCTGTCAGCTATTTTTATCAGAATTACGCGCACATCATCATTAAGAGTCAATAGCATTTTTCTAAAATTCTCGGCTTGCATAGACACATTCATGTCTTTTTGAACCAAAGAAATTTTGGTTAATCCCTCAACGAGCTGTGCTACTTTAGGATTAAATAAACGTTCGATGTCTTTAACTGTTGTAGGCGTGTCTTCGACTACGTCATGCAATAAGGCGGCGGCTATAGAAGTGGCTCCAAGACCAATTTCTGAAGCAACAATTTTTGCCACGGCAATTGGGTGAAATATATAGGCTTCGCCTGATTTTCTTCGTTGTTCTTTATGGGCTTCTACGGCAACGTCAAAGGCTTTTCGAATGAGTTTTTTGTCTTCGGTAGACAAGGTTTGGTAACTGATTCGCAGTAATTCTTTATATTCCTGAGCGATTGCTTTGTTTTCTTTTTCGATATCTATTTCTGTCATAACTTCAGGGTTCATTTTCTAAAAATAGCGATTAGTTATCATATATGCAAGGAGTAATTATGGCTTCTGATTATAATGGTTTTAGTCACTTTTTATATTAAGATTTCTCTAAATTCAAAATTAAAATCCTCTTTGTCTTTTGGCTTCAAAAATCAAAATTGCAGCGGCTACCGAAACATTCATGCTGTCGATTTCGCCTTGCATGGGAATAATGATGTTTTGTGTGGCGGCATCTCGCCATTGCTGGGTTAAACCTGTGGCTTCTGTACCTACCACCAAAGCGGTTGGAGTAGTGTAGTCTTGGGTGTGATAAGAAGTCGAGTTTTGTAAGGTGGCACAGTAGAAATTTATTTTCCTTTCTTTTAGAAAAGTAATAATTTCAGAGGTAGTTCCCGTTGCAATTTGATTGGTAAATAAACAGCCCACACTTGATCGGACAATATTTGGGTTGAATAAATCGCTTTTTGGATTAGCAATAATTACCGCATCGAGCTTGGCGGCGTCTGCCGTTCTTAATAAAGCACCTATATTTCCTGGTTTTTCAGGAGCTTCGGCAACAAGAATCAAGGGATTATCGGATAATTTTAAATCAGATAATTGCAATGATTTGGTTTTGGCTATGGCCAATATTCCTTCGGTGGTATCGCGATAGGCCAGTTTTTGATAGACTTCTTTGTTGATTTCGATCAATTCGGCATCGTTATAAATTTTTCTTGTCTCAGATTCAGAGCAAATTTCAGCCAAAAACAACATCGTTTCTATTTCATAACCTCCCTTTATGGCTAATGAAATTTCTCGCTTTCCTTCTATCAAAAAGCGGCCAGTTTGTTTGCGATTTTTTGCTTTTTCCTGTAATAATACCAAAGATTTTATGAAAGGATTTTGGATAGAAGTGATTTGTTTCAAGAGATTCTAAAATTTAATTATTATTTATCAAACAAAGATACACAGAGAAAATACAGTTTTTATAAAATTAAAATAGAATATTCGCTAATCTGCGAAAAAGAAGCTGCTTATTTATTTTGTCAGAACTGTTTTACGCAAGTATTTTTCTTTAATTTTGCTTTGATTGTTTTTGATTCAAAAACAGTTTTTCTGCAATCTAAATCCAAAATAAACATGTTTCATTTATTAGACATCATAGGGACAATGGCTTTTGCCATGTCAGGTGCATTAACGGCTATGAATAAAAAATTAGACCCTTTTGGGGTTTTTATCATTGCTTTTGTGACTGCCGTTGGAGGCGGAACATTGCGTGATGTTATGATTGGGAGAACTCCAGTGGGATGGATGCTGGATTTAAAATATGTTTATGTAATAATTGTGGGTTTTTTAATCACTTTATTGTTCAGAAAAAAAATGGATAAATTGCGAACATCTTTATTTTTGTTTGATACCATTGGTTTAGGAGTTTTTACTTTAATAGGTCTTGAAAAGGGGATTAATGTAGGTTTGCATCCTATTATATGTATCGCTATTGGAACTATGACGGCCTGTTTTGGCGGTGTAACAAGAGATATTTTATGTAATGAAATCCCAGTGATTTTTAGAAAAGAAATTTATGCCACTATTTGTATTCTGGGTGGGATTGTGTTTTTTATTTTGAAAAAATTCCATCTCGATGATGATATTTTGTACCTGACCACTTCTTTGGTTATTATTTCGATACGCTTGATGGCGGTCAAATTCAAGTGGTATTTGCCTGCTTTGGGAAATAAATAAAACGGTGCTAAACAAAATATCCTGCTTTTAGTTTAAATAATTCTTAACTAAAAACAGGATATTCGGAATAAGTGCGAAAATATTAAACGGCTCTTTGAACCACTTCGAAAATTTTAGTATCCTCGCATTTCAAGGTTTTCGATGGGAATTTCATCAATAAAGCATAATCATGGGTTGCCATAATGATTGTTTTTCCGTTTGCGTTTATTTGTCTTAAAAGCTCCAGTACTTCGGCGCTGGTTTGTGGATCAAGGTTTCCGGTAGGTTCATCGGCAAGGATAAGTTCCGGGTCGTTAAGCAAAGCTCTGGCAATGGCAACGCGTTGTTGTTCTCCTCCTGATATTTGATGCGGCATCTTATTGGCATATTCTTTCATGCCTACCTTATCGAGCACTTCATCAATTTTACGATCCATTTCATCTTTATCAACCCAACCGGTTGCTTTTAGAACAAAAAGCATATTGTCTTTTATGGTACGGTCTGGTAATAATTTGAAATCTTGGAAAACAATTCCAATTTTTCTTCTCAAAAATGGGATATCATCTTCTTTTAAAGTTCCTAAATCAAAATCTACAACATGGCCTTCTCCTTCGGTTAGTGGTAAGTCGGCATAAAGTGTTTTCATTAAGCTACTTTTTCCTGATCCTGTTTTTCCAATGATGTATAAGAATTCACCGTGGTTTACTTCCAAATTAATTTTAGATAAAATTACTTTATCCTCTTGATAAATGGTTGCGTTTTTTAAAGACAGTACAGCTTGAGACATAGTTACTATTTGTTTATTGGGTAAAAGTAATAAGATAACGCTTGTATTCAAAATAAATTTTAGCAATAAAGAGTATTCCTGTCGAGGATCATTTTAAAAAGAAGGCGTTCTTGCAGTATTAGGGTTTAATTTGTGGTTTTTGGGTTTAAATAGTAATTTTCTTAAAATGTTAAAGTGGCCATGTTTAAAAAAATGTTCATAATAAAAGCGATTTGCAAGCCGTTATAGACCGTAGAATATGATACATTTGAATATTATAAAAATAAAATAAAAATGCGTAAACTTTCCTGGCTCTTCTTTTTACTGATTTTTGTTCAGACTTTAAGCGTTTCGGCACAAAAATCATCGATATACACCCATGACTTAAAGGATTTTAACAAGGCGGTGTCTCTTTTTAAAGACAATCAATACGCTTCGGCTCAAATTATTTTTGATAAAGTAAAATCAGAAACAAAAAATGAGGAGTTGAAATCCGATTGCGCTTATTATGATGCAACTTGTGCTATCCGACTCAATCATCCCAATGCCGATGATTTGATGGAACGCTTTGTTTCAGATTATCCTACAAGTGCTAAGAGCAACCAGGCTTTTATAGAGGTAGCACATTATTATTTTGACCAAGGAAACTATCCGCAAGCTTTGCAATGGTTTCAAAAAGTTGATGAAAGCCAACTTAGTTCTGCAGATCGCGATAAATTTAATTTCCAAAAAGGATATGCTTTTTTTAGTTCTAAGAATAAAAAAGAAGCTACGACCTACTTAAATAAAGTGGTGAATTCAAAAGAATACGGTTCACAAGCCAAATATTATTTGGGTTTTATGGCTTATGAAGGTGATGATTATAAGGAAGCTACTAAATATTTTGATGAAGTTTCCGGCGAAGAAAAATACAAAGAAAAGCTTTCGTATTATCAGGCCGATATGAATTTTAAGTTGGGGAATTTCCAAAAAGCAATTGAATTAGGCGAGAAAGCCATGGCAAAATCAAATGCTTTAGAAAAATCAGAGTTGAATAAAATTATTGGTGAAAGCTATTTCAATTTAAAAAAGTACGATCAGGCAATTCCATATTTGGCGGCTTACAAAGGAAAAAAAGGAAAATGGAACAATACTGATTTTTACCAGTTGGGCTATGCTTATTACAAGCAAAATGATTTTGAAAACGCCATTTCTCAATTCAATAAAATTGTGAGCGGGAAAGATTTCGTTGCTCAAAATGCCTATTATCATTTAGGAGAAAGTTATTTGAATTTAGATAAAAAACAAGAAGCCTTGAATGCGTTTAAAAATGCATCCGAGATGGCGTTTGATCCCGCAATACAAGAGGATGCCAGCTTGAATTATGCGAAATTGAGTTATGAATTGGGAAATTCGTATCAAAGTGTTCCTTCTGTTTTGTTAGGATTTATAAAAAAATACCCAAACAACTCCAGCCGTTCAGTCATAGAAAAATTGCTTATTGACTCTTATATTTCTTCAAAGAATTACAAAGAAGCTTTGGTTTTATTGGAAAAAAATAAAAGTGGGGAGAATAAATTGGCCTATCAAAAAGTTACTTTTTACAGAGGTTTAGAACTGTATGTAGACAGGGATTATCAAGAGGCTGCAAAAATGTTCAAAAAATCTATTGAAGGACAAATAGATGCCGAGTTTACTGCCAGAGCCACTTTCTGGAAAGGAGAAACTGAGTATGTATTGGACGATTATAAAAATGCATTGTTGAGTTTCAAGCAATTCTCGGGATTGCCTCGTGCTGCTTCAACACCAGAGTATAAAAACAGCAATTACAATACCGCTTATGCTTATTTTAAGCTGAAAGAATATGAGCAGGCTGCAACGCATTTCCAGGCTCAGATTGATAAGGTAAAAGACGATAAAGTACGATTGAATGATTCCTATTTGCGATTAGGAGATTGTCAATTTGTGAGTTCTAAGTACTGGCCAGCTATGGATGCTTATAATAAAGTGATTGAATTTAAAGGTCTTGATGCGGATTATGCTTTTTATCAAAAAGCAATTTGTTATGGGTTTGTTTCTAAGAATGATCGAAAAATAGAAGAACTGAATTCTTTCTTGCAATTGTATCCTAAATCAAATTTGAGAGATGATGCGATGTATGAATTAGCCGGAACTTATGTGGCCAGCGGCAAGCAGGATTTAGCATTGAAAACCTATGACCGTTTAATCAATGAGTTCAAAAACGGATCTTATACTGCTAAAGCGGTTTTGCGTCAAGGATTGATTTATTATAATTCAGATCGAAATGCTGAAGCTTTGACTAAATTTAAAAAAGTAGCGGCCGATTTTCCTAAAACTCCCGAAGCGCTGGAAGCGGTTTCGACAGCGAGATTGATTTATGTTGACGGTGGAAGGGTAGATGAATATGCAACTTGGGTAAGAACATTAGACTTTGTTGCAGTTACGGATGTTGATTTGGATAATGATACCTATGAATCGGCTTTGAAACAATTTGAGCAAAACAACAATAAGCAGGCGATCTCCGGTTTTACCGCTTATATTTCTAGTTTTCCAAGAGGAATTCATTCGTTAAATGCTAATTTCTATTTAGCCCAAGCTTATTTTTCCGAAGGGCAAAAAGACAAATCAATACCTAATTATGAGTATGTGATTAAAGAGCCTAGAAGTGAGTTTACAGAACAATCTTTGGCAAGATTGTCTCAGGTTTTCTTAGATAATAACGAAAAAGCGAAAGCAATTCCAGTATTAACTCGTTTAGAAAATGAAGCTGATTTTCCTCAAAATAAAATCTTTGCACAATCTAATTTGATGAAATGCTATTATGACCAAAAAGATTATTCTAACTCGGTTATCTATGCCGATAAGGTTTTGAATAATCCAAAAACAGATGATAATGTACGAAGTGATGCCCAAATTATTATCGCTCGTTCAGCCGTACATACAGGTGATGAAGCCAAAGCCAGAGCAGGTTATGCCAAGTTGTTGAGCATTGCCAAAGGAGAGTTGGCAGCAGAAGCTTTGTATTATGATGCTTATTTTAAAAACAAAGACGGGAAATTTGAGGCTTCAAATGTAGTGGTTCAAAAACTGGCTAAAAATTATTCGGCTTACCGTTATTTTGGTGCAAAAGGATTGGTTTTGATGGCTAAAAACTTTTATGGATTGAAAGACAGTTTTCAGGCGACTTACATTTTAGACAATGTTATTCAGAATTTTACTGATTTTCCTGATGTTGTTTCAGAAGCGCAAACGGAATTGGATCGCATCAATGCTGAAGAATCTAAAACCAATTCGTCAATATCTAAATAAAAGTAAAGAAAATAGAATACAGATACAGAGATGTAACGGTATTAAATTAACATAAAAATTATCCTTGTTACAACGCCTTCTCCTTTGAAGAGGGTTGGGAAGAGGAAAAAAATATAAAAAACATGAAATTCAATTTCCAAAATAAAATTAGTATTGTGCTGTTGTTAATGGTTTTTCAGCTTTCTTTTGCCCAAAAGAAGGATGAGAATATTGGTTCAGAGGTGGTTAATGTGGTGAAACCTTATACGGCAACACTTTCGGACGCTTTCAAAGTGCCGGAAGCACCCGTTCTGGATGATGCCGGAAATGCCAAGAAAGAAACGATTAAGTATTCGATTTTCTCTTTTCCTGTTGCCTCCACTTTTACACCTTCTAAAGGAAAAGCCGAAGGAGTGGATAAAACAAAACAAGCCCGTTTGTATGATAATTATGCTACTTTAGGATTTGGGAATTACAGAACTCTTAATGCAGAATTATTTGTGAATCATCAATTGAATAATAACGATTATGTAGGCGGGATGTTTCGCCATCTTTCTTCGCAAGGTGGAATAAGCGGAGTGGAGCTTGATGATCGTTTTTATGATACTTCGGTCGATTTGACTTATGGTTCTAATTATAAGGATATGTCCTGGAATATTGATTTAGGCTATCAAAATCAGATTTATAACTGGTATGGATTACCGGAAGGTTTTGGAAATACATTAATGCCTTCTGGGAGAGCAGATTTGTTAAACGGAATCGATCCTCAACATAGTTATACTACTTTTTCTTTAGGTAGTAAGATTAGTTTTAAAGAAGGGTTTTTTAATGAGGCTGCGGCTAAATTCAGCCATTTTACGGATAATTTTGGTTCTGCCGAAAATAGATTTTTCATCAAACCTTCTTTGCAGTTTGATGTGATGGAGGAAGCTGTCAAAACAAACATTATTGTTGATTATGTAGGCGGGAGTTTTGAAAAGAACTACATGAATAATGCGCAACTGTTAAAATACGGTTATACTAATTTGGGTGTTTCGCCTAGTTTTGTGATGCAACAGGATGATTGGACATTAAATTTAGGAGCATCAGTATTTTATAGTATTGATACTGAAAATAGCAACAATAAATTTTTTGTGTATCCAAATATTAATGCTTCGTATAAGGTAGTGGGCGATTTGATGATTTTTTATGCCGGAGCCGAAGGAAGTTTGGAACAAAACTCTTATCTGGATTTTGTTGACGGAAATTCATTTTTATCACCAACTTTAAATATTGCTCCTACAGACAAGCAATATGATGTTTTTGCAGGATTGAAAGGAAAATTAGCGAATAATGTGAGTTATAATATTCGTGGTTCGTATAGAAATGAAAGAAATAAAGCATTGTATAAGAGCAATGATTATAGTGAAGACATTACAAACGAAGATTATGCTTTTGGAAATTCAATGCAAGTTGTTTATGATGATATGAGAACTTTGAGTTTTTCGGGAGATTTAAAAGCAGATTTTTCGGACAATGTGACTTTTGGAGTAAGCGGAACTTTTAATAGTTTTACCAATGACTTTCAGGCTGAAGCTTGGAATTTACCAACGGTGAAACTGAACTCGAATATTGATTTTAATATTACTGAAAAATGGTATGCAGGAGCGGCGGTTTTCTATGTTGGCGATCGCAAGGATATCAAAACGAACACGAATATTGTAGCTAATTATTCAGCAACAACTCTAGATAGTTATTTTGATGTAAATGCTCATTTAGGGTATAAATACAGCGACAGATTGACTGGTTTCTTGAGAGCCAATAATATTACCAATCAGGCGTATCAAAAATGGTTGAATTATCCGGTTCAGGGTTTCCAAATTGTAGTTGGTGCCAATTATAAGTTTGATTTTTAAAATAAAAATTTAACCGCAAAGAACACAAAGATTCATGCTAAGTTCGCTAAGTTTTATTTTTATAATTCTTTGCGCTACCTGTGAAATCGTTGTGTTTTTTGCGGTAAAAAATAAGTAAATTTAGGATGCTTTATTTGATAAAAGGAATAGCAACACGCATTTTATCCCAACCTAAATTAAGAATTACCCCATTGTCAGATTTGGTAAAAACCATTGAAAAAGCTTCCAGATAATCGTCGGCGGTAGTTACCGGAACAGTCAAACGCGCTACATCTTTCTCTGATTTATAAGTATAGGCTCCCCAAACGTTTCGATCTTTGTTGATGATAACAGTCCATTCTTTTTCCCCTGGGATAGTATACAAGGTATAAGTGCCTGCCTTTATTTTGGTTTTACCAAGATACAGATCAGTAAAAAAGCTTATTTCTACAGCTTCATTGGCTCCGGTTCTCCAAACTTTTCCATTTGGGGCTAATTCGTTAAGACTACGTCCTTTTAGTTGAGGTCGGCTATAGATTACTCTTACCGTTTTATTAGCGTCTTTATAATCATTAGGGAACCAAGCCGCATCCAAAGGGCTTTTGTCAAGATCAGGGAATTTTTGTGCATTTGCATTAGCAGATAAAAGCATCACAAGGGCACAGACTGCTGTGGCAAGAAGTGTCGATTTTTTCATAGTTTTTATTTTTTAGTTTAAGAGGTTAAAAATATAGATTGCTTTTTTGTAAAGTTAAAAATTCCTGTTAAAGTTTCATAAGAAAGTCTAAAGGGATTCTGAGAAAAGGCTCTGGCTTTGGAATAATAGCCTAACTTTGGACGCTTTTATGGACAAGAAGAGGTTTTCTGTTTTTGTAAAAGCTGCCGGTTTTGTTCTCATTATATAGTTAAAAATAAAAAATATGACTTTCAAACAAAAAATATATCAGTACTATTTGCAATTGGTTCAAGACAGAATAGACGTTTTCAGAGATATGATTACGGCTTTGACCGAAGATTCTAAAAATGATGCCAAAGGTTCTGCTGGTGATAAGCATGAAACTGCTTTGTCGATGATGCATCTGGAGCAGGAAAAACTCAATACTAAGCTGAGTGAAGTGCTTGCTCAAAAAGCTGTTTTAGATAAAATTGATTCTAATGCAATCGCTGAAACCATTATTGTTGGGAGCTTGGTGAAGGCTAATGGAATTTATCTGTATCTCAGTTTAGCATTGCCAAAAATAAATATCGACGGAATTAATGTTATTGCTTTGTCTCCACAATCTCCGCTGGGAGCTCATTTAATGGGGAATAAAGTAGGTTTTAGCTTTGAAATTAATACTACAAAATATACCATCGAGGAAATAGCATAGTCTTTCTGTAGCTTATTTGCTTTGCGTTTTTGTTAAAAATTAAAATTTTGAACTTTTGCAACGCATTTAAAATCATTCAAATTACATATTTGGTGTAAAAATCAATTTTAGGTTCATATATGTAATCATATATTGTTTTTGTGTTTTGTTTTTATAACTGATAACGCACCTTTGCCTTATCAAAATAAATAAAAACATTTAAAATATATAGTTATGTGCGGAATAGTATGTGCCTTTGATTTAAAACAGAACGCTGAAACTTTAAGACCACAGGTGTTAGAGATGTCTAAAATTATTCGTCATCGCGGACCAGATTGGAGTGGGATTTTCAGCAATGATAAAGCTATTTTGTCACATGAAAGATTGGCTATTGTTGACCCGGCTTCGGGCAAGCAACCATTATTTAGCGAAGACGGTAAATTAGTTTTGGCTGCCAATGGTGAGATATACAACCACAGAGAGTTGCGCAAGCAATTTGAAGGAAAATATAACTTTCAGACAGAAAGTGACTGCGAGGTTATTTTGGCACTTTATAAAGAAAAAGGCCCTCATTTTATCGATGAAATGAATGGAATCTTCGGTTTTGCCATTTATGATGTAGATAAAGACGAGTATTTTGTAGCACGTGACCACATGGGAATTATTCCCTTGTACATTGGATGGGATCAACATGGAACTTTTTATGTAGCTTCAGAATTGAAAGCTTTGGAAGGCTATTGTACTAAAATTCAATTGTTTCCTCCAGGACATTATATGACTAGTAAAGATGGAGAGTTTGTACAATGGTACAAAAGAGAGTGGACAGAGTATGATGCTGTAAAAGATAACGAAACCAGTATTTCAGATATTAAAGTTGCGCTAGAAGCGGCTGTTCATAGACAATTGATGAGTGATGTGCCTTACGGAGTATTGCTTTCAGGAGGCTTAGATTCTTCTATTACTTCGGCTGTGGCCAAAAAATACGCTCAAAAACGCATTGAATCAGATGATACTACAGATGCTTGGTATCCACAATTGCATTCATTTTCAGTAGGATTAGAAGGTTCTCCGGATTTAGCAGCTGCTCGTAAAGTTGCGGATCATATTGGTACAATTCACCATGAAATTAAATTTACTATCCAGGAAGGTTTAGATGCGGTGAAAGATGTTATATACAACTTAGAAACCTATGACGTGACTACAGTTCGAGCTTCGACTCCAATGTGGTTGATGGCAAGAGTGATTAAGTCAATGGGAATTAAAATGGTATTGTCAGGGGAAGGCGCCGATGAATTATTTGGAGGTTATTTGTATTTCCATAAAGCACCAAATGCACAGGAATTCCATGAAGAAACCGTACGTAAGTTGAGTAAATTACACATGTATGACTGTTTGCGCGCTAACAAAAGTTTAGCGGCTTGGGGTATTGAAGGACGTGTTCCGTTTTTGGACAAAGAATTCATGGATGTGGCGATGAGAGTGAATCCGAAAGATAAAATGATTACCAGTGAACGTAAAATGGAGAAATGGGTCGTTCGTAAGGCTTTTGAAGATATGCTACCAGAGAGTGTTGCTTGGAGACAAAAAGAACAATTTAGTGATGGTGTTGGATACAGTTGGATTGATACTTTAAAAGAAGTAGTTGCAGAAGCAGTTTCTGACGAACAATTGGCCAATGCAAAATATAAATTTCCATTACAAACCCCAACATCTAAAGAAGAATATTACTATCGTTCCATCTTTACAGAGCATTTCCCTAGCGATGCAGCGGCTTTATGTGTGCCACAAGAAGCCAGTGTGGCTTGTAGTACTAAGATTGCTTTAGAGTGGGATGAAGCATTCAAAAACATGAATGATCCATCAGGAAGAGCTGTGGCAAACGTGCATGATGATGCTTATGCAAAAGCATAGTTAATTAAAATAAAAAACGCTCTCAATTTTGAGGGCGTTTTTTTATGTTTGTAAATCTGGATTTTTTGATTAATTGTTGCTATTGTAATTGACTAAGACCTCGGTTTGTTAATTCCTCTATCATAAAGAACAATGCTTCCTGCAACAGAGACATTCAAGCTTTTTTCGGATTTGAATTTTACTAAAAAATGACATTTTTCAATCGCTTGTTTGGAAAGCCCATTGTCTTCAGCGCCTAATAAATAAACACAACGTCTTGGGTGTTCGAAAGTTTCTAAATCTTCTGCATTTTCATCCAATTCAACACCAACTAAACGCGCACCTTTGGGTAGGTTTTTGTAAAAGTCTTCAAAATTTTCATAATGGAAATAAGGAATCGATTTTACAGCATTATGGGTGTCGCAAGCTTGTTTTGCATATCGATTTCCAATGGTAAAGATATAACTAGCACCTAAGTTTTGTGCAGATCGCCATAAAACACCTAGATTTTCAGGTGTTTTTCCGTTTTGTATCCCAATGCCAAAATATTCAGTTGTAAAATTATCATTCATTGAGCAAAAATACAAACAGTTAGTAATAATGTCAAATTTTTAATTTGTTAAAAAAAAGACTTCTAATAAGGCTTTTTTTGTGACTTAAGTCAACAATATGTTGATAACTTAACGGCTTAAAAAGGGATTTTAACGGTTATATAGTTTACGTTTTTATATATTTGCGTGTTAGAGACAATTATATTATTAGAATAAAACATATGAGCGAAGAAATCAAGAAGGACAATTATTCAGCGGATAGTATTCAGGCATTAGAGGGAATGGAGCATGTGAGAATGCGTCCATCGATGTATATTGGAGATGTGGGTGTTCGAGGACTCCATCATTTAGTTTATGAAGTAGTTGATAACTCGATAGATGAGGCAATGGGAGGTCATTGTGATACTATTAGTGTTTCTATAAATGAAGATGGTTCAGTTTCTGTTGAGGATAATGGACGTGGTATTCCTGTAGGAATTCATAAAAAAGAAGGCGTTTCGGCATTAGAAGTTGTAATGACAAAAATTGGTGCCGGAGGTAAATTTGACAAAGATTCTTATAAAGTATCGGGAGGTTTACACGGTGTAGGTGTTTCTTGTGTGAATGCCTTGTCTTCTCATCTTACCGCTACAGTTCATAGTGGTGATGGTAAAATATACCAACAAGAATACGAAAGAGGAAAAGCGCTTTATCCTGTAAAACAAATTGGAGAAACGTCTAAGAGAGGTACTATTGTAACTTTTTTCCCGGATAATACTATTTTTACCCAAACAACAGAGTTTTCATACGATACTTTATCGGCACGTATGCGTGAATTATCTTTTTTGAATAAAGGGATTAAAATCACCTTTACTGATAAAAGAGAATTAGATAAAGACGGAAATTTCGTTTCGGAATTGTTTTATTCTACAGAAGGATTGAAAGAATACATTCGTTATTTAGATGGAAATCGTGAGCCTATTATTGCGCATGTAATTTCTATGGATCACGAAAAAGGAGAAATTCCGGTTGAGGTTGCTTTGATTTACAACACAAGCTACACAGAGAATATTTTTTCTTACGTAAATAATATCAATACACATGAAGGTGGAACGCATTTGCAAGGTTTTAGAACGGGTTTAACTCGTTCACTTAAGAAATACGCAGATGCTTCTGGAATGTTGGATAAATTGAAATTTGATATTTCAGGGGATGATTTCCGTGAAGGTCTTACGGCAATTATTTCGGTGAAAGTAGCTGAGCCTCAATTTGAGGGACAAACTAAAACCAAGCTTGGAAATAGAGAAGTTGTTTCTCCAGTTTCTCAAGCCGTGAGTGAAATGATCGAAAATTATTTGGAAGAAAATCCAAATGATGCCCGAATCATTGTTCAAAAAGTAATTCTTGCAGCTCAAGCCCGTCACGCAGCCAAAAAAGCGCGTGAAATGGTACAACGCAAAACCGTAATGGGCGGAGGTGGATTGCCAGGAAAGTTGTCAGATTGTTCTGAGCAAGATCCAGCAAGATGTGAGGTATATCTTGTCGAGGGAGATTCGGCAGGTGGAACGGCTAAACAAGGTCGTGATCGTGCGTTTCAAGCTATTTTGCCGTTACGTGGTAAGATTTTGAACGTCGAAAAAGCAATGCATCATAAAGTGTTTGAAAATGAGGAGATTCGAAATATTTTTACTGCTCTAGGAGTTACTGTAGGTACAGAAGAAGATAGTAAAGCATTGAATCTTTCTAAGTTGCGTTATCATAAGGTAATTATTATGTGTGATGCCGATGTCGATGGAAGTCACATCTCTACTTTAATCCTGACTTTCTTTTTCCGTTTTATGAAAGAACTAATCGAAGAAGGGCACGTATATATTGCGGCGCCACCTTTGTATTTAGTTAAAAAGGGAAATAAGAAAGAATATGCATGGAATGATGTTCAGCGTGATCAAGCCAATGAAAGAATGGGAGGAAGCGCAGCTATCCAACGTTATAAAGGTCTTGGGGAGATGAATGCTGAGCAATTATGGGAAACAACAATGGATCCTAATTTCAGAACATTACGTCAGGTTAATATTGATAGTTTGGCTGAAGCCGATCGTGTTTTCTCGATGCTAATGGGGGATGAAGTTCCGCCAAGAAGAGAATTTATCGAGAAAAATGCAGTTTATGCAAATATTGATGCTTAATAAAAAAGTTTAATTGTCAATTCGTTTAATTGTTTATATTTACGTAAACGATTAAACGAATTGTCGATTTATCGAAGAAATAAATTAACTAATAACCAATAAAGTATAAAATATGAAAGTTACCATTGTAGGAGCAGGTAATGTTGGAGCCACTTGTGCCGATGTGATTTCTTATAGAGGAATTGCGAGTGAAGTAGTGTTATTGGATATAAAAGAAGGTTTTGCTGAGGGTAAGGCTTTGGATATCATGCAATGTGCTACTAATACGGGTTTTAATACCAAGGTTTCCGGTGTTACCAATGATTATTCTAAAACGGCCAATAGTAATGTAGTGGTTATTACTTCCGGTATTCCAAGAAAACCAGGAATGACGCGCGAAGAATTAATTGGGATTAATGCTGGGATAGTCAAAACGGTTGTCGAAAATGTATTGGTACATTCGCCTGATGCAATTATTGTAGTGGTGTCTAACCCAATGGATACGATGACTTATTTAGCCTTGAAAGCGACAGGATTGCCAAAGAACAGAATTATAGGTATGGGCGGTGCGCTTGATAGCTCTCGTTTTAGGACTTATTTGTCTATGGCTTTAGATAAGCCTGCAAATGATATTTCGGCGATGGTAATAGGAGGTCATGGAGATACTACGATGATTCCGTTAACTCGTTTGGCATCTTATAATGGTATTCCGGTTTCTCAGTTTCTTTCCGGAGAAGCTTTGCAGAAAGTAGCCGCTGATACTATGGTAGGAGGAGCTACATTGACAGGGCTTTTAGGAACTTCAGCTTGGTATGCTCCGGGAGCTTCGGTTGCTTATCTTGTAGATAGTATCTTGAATGATCAAAAGAAAATGATTGCTTGTTCTGTTTTTGTCGAAGGAGAATACGGTCAAAACGATATTTGTATTGGTGTTCCTTGCATTATTGGTAAAAATGGGGTCGAAGAAATTCTTGATATTGAGTTGAATGATAATGAAAAAGCTTTATTTGCTAAAAGCGCTGATGCTGTTAGACAAATGAATGACGCTTTGAAATCAATTTTAGCTTAGTAATTTAGTTATATAATAGAGAAGACTGCACTTTTGCAGTCTTTTTTTTGAGATTAATTAATAAATAAATTGGTTAATCTTGTCGTTAATTATATATTTGCTCGGTTTAAAAAAATAATATAATTCTTGGTTTTTCTAATTGTATGGTTAAGAATGTATTAGGTTAAAGCTTAGAAGGACTAAAACAAAAATAAATAAATATAAAATAATTAATTTTTAGTAATAATGCAGAATAAAGGACTTATTAAATTTTTCGCAATTCTATTTGCGTTGGTGAGTATTTACCAACTTTCATTCACTTTTGTCGCAGATAAAGTAAAAAGCGATGCAAAAACTTTTGCAGGTGGAGACCCTGATAAAGAATTGAAGTATTTAGATTCTATCAGTAAGGAAAAAGTATTCAATCTTGGATTTACAGATTTTACTTTTAATGAAGTTACTGACAAGCAAATCAACAAAGGTCTTGACTTAGAGGGAGGTATCAACGTGATACTTCAAATCTCTGTTAAAGATGTTTTGAAAGGATTATCTAAAAATTCTAAAAACCCTGTTTTTAATAAATCTTTAGCTGATGCTACTGCAAACCAAAAAGGAAATCAAACTTATATTGATGCCTTTTTTGAAGCTTTTGAAGCTAATTCAAATGGAACGGTAAAATTAGCTTCTCCAGATATCTTTGCAAATAGTAGTTTGCAGGGTGAAGGTGGAATTGATTTTAAAATGACTGATGCTGAAGCTAAAAAAGTAATCAGAAAAAAAGTTGACGAATCAGTTGATAGTGCTTTTGGAGTATTAAGAGAACGAATCGACAAATTTGGCG
Source organism: Flavobacterium acetivorans (assembly GCF_020911885.1). Classification (NCBI taxonomy): domain Bacteria; kingdom Pseudomonadati; phylum Bacteroidota; class Flavobacteriia; order Flavobacteriales; family Flavobacteriaceae; genus Flavobacterium; species Flavobacterium acetivorans. The sequence goes on along the minus strand of NZ_CP087132.1, from coordinate 3,515,648 downwards.
TGACACAACCTAACATTCAAAAATTAGGGGAAACGGGACGAATTCTTGTGGAACTTCCAGGTGCTAAAGATGTAGATAGAATCAAAAGATTATTACAAAGTACTGCTCAATTAGAGTTTTGGGAAACCTATAAAATTGAAGAAATTGGTAATTTCTTAATGGCTGCTAATGAGTCATTGAAGAAAACCGAAATAAAGAAAGTAGAGACTAAAGAAGTTGTAAAAGATTCTTTGAGTGCTTTATTGTCTGATGGTAAAGATTCTGCTGTTGCTCAAAAAGGAAACAATCCTTTGTTTGACAAAATTATTGCTCAAGGTGGTGGTCCAGTTCTAGGTCTTTTTTCACCAAAAGATACTGCAGCTGTAAATGGTTATTTGAAAAGAGCTGATATCAAAATTTTGTTAGCAGCAGATCAGCGTTATGCTAAATTTGTTTGGGGTAAATTGATGACAATCAAAGATGCTAAAGATAAAGATGTTGATGCAGTTGAATTATATGCTTTAAAAGGTAATAGAGATAACCTAGCCGCAATGAGTGGTGGTGTTGTTACTGATGCTCACGATTCATTTGATCAATTTGGAAAGCCTTCGGTTTCTATGCAAATGAGCGCGCAAGGAGCTAAAGCTTGGGAAGAATTGACAGGGAAAGCATATACTCAAAAAAGTAATATCGCTATTGTTTTGGATAATGTAGTATATTCTGCACCAGGTGTTTCTAGCGGACCTATCTCTGGAGGGAGATCTGAAATTTCAGGTTCTTTTGATGTAACTGAAACTAAAGATTTAGCTAACGTTTTAAGAGCAGGTAAATTACCAGCTGCTGCTGATATTGTTCAATCAGAAGTAGTAGGGCCATCTTTGGGTCAAGAAGCTATTGATAATGGTACTAATTCTGCATTAGTTGGATTGCTTTTAGTGTCACTTTGGATGATGGTTTATTATGGAAAAGCAGGTTGGTATGCTAATATTGCATTAGCGGTTAACTTATTGTTCTTGTTTGGAATTTTAGCCAGTTTAGGTGCTGTTCTTACATTACCGGGTATTGCTGGTATCGTATTAACTATGGGTACTGCGGTAGATGCGAATATCATTATTTATGAAAGAGCCAAGGAAGAATTGCGTGACGGTAAGTCATTGAGTGAAGCTGTGGTTTCTTCTTACAGTTGGACCGGTGCTATGCGTTCTATTGTTGATGCTAACGTAACACATATTTTGACTGGAGCGGTATTGTTTATTTTTGGTTCAGGACCAATTAAAGGTTTTGCTACTACATTATTGATCGGTATTGTTACCTCATTGTTTACCTCTATTTTTATTGCTAGAATATTTATAGATAGAAATATTGCAGGAAAGAATGATTTATCATTTGTAACTAATTTTTCTAAAAATTTCTTTAAAAACTTCCATTTGGATTTCTTGAAGTATAAAAAGTGGGCTTATGGTTTCTCTGCTGTTGTTGTAGTGGTGAGTATCGTTTCTCTTTCTACAAATGGATTGGATCAGGGTGTAGATTTTGTTGGAGGTAGAACTTTCCAAGTGCGTTTTGAAAAACCGGTACAAGCTGAAGTAGTAAAAGAAGAGTTAGAGAAAGTTTTTGGTAGCGCCGAAGCAAAAGTATTTGGAAGTGATAATCAATTAAAAATTACAACTAAATATAAAGTACAAGAACACGGAAGTGAAGCTGATGAAGAAGTAAATAAATTATTGTATGATAATTTGAAACAACATTATTCTGCTGGACTTACTTATGAAAAATTTGTAAATGCTTACGATGGAAAAAAATTAGGTATTGTACAGGCTTCTAAAGTAGGACCTACTGTTGCAGAGGATATTAAAACTAATGCTTATTGGGCGGTTCTTGGATCTATGGCAATTGTATTTTTGTATTTGATGATCAGTTTTAGAAGATGGCAATATAGTTTAGGTGCAATTGCAGCTATTGCTCACGATGTTATTTTCGTTTTAGGAATTTATTCATTATGCTATAAATTTATGCCTTTCGGAATGGAGATTGATCAGCATTTCATTGCTGCAATTCTTACCGTAATTGGTTATTCTATGAACGATACTGTAATTGTATTTGATAGGGTTCGTGAATTTCTTGATGGGAAAACCAAAGGTTCTTTTTATGAGATTGTTAATAAATCTATTAACACGACTATGTCAAGAACGATCAATACCTCTTTAACAATGCTTGCAGTATTATTGATTATGTTTCTTTTTGGAGGTGAATCTATCAGAGGGTTTATTTTCGCAATGTTGATAGGTATTCTTGTAGGAACATATTCATCTTTGTTTATCGCTACACCAGTATTGGTAGATACTATTTCAAGTGTTGATAAAGACTTAATTGAAAAACAGCATCAAGAAGCTAATTAATAGTTTAAAATATTTTTCTAAAAGGCCTAACGTGAGTTAGGTCTTTTTTTTATGCTTTTTTTGATATTAATTCTGATAATAATTGAGTAATTTTAAGGTAATTATTTGATTTGCATGGTTTTAAACTTAACGTTGAAGTCAGATTATGAAAACGATAATTTTCAGTTTATTCTTTCTTTTGATTTCTTTGAGTTTGTATGCACAGGAAAAGAAACGAGATTTGTATGTAGGTGCTTTTTATGGTTTTGGTCGAGATATAAATAATGAGGATTATTTATATAAAAGCCATTATTTTAAGATTCAGTTTTCTGGTGTAATAAAAGAGTCTAATCATTTTAGATACGAATTGTTCATACAGCCTCAGTTAAATTTCATTGAGTATCAGCTTTTAAATTTAAATTATGTTGGAGATAATCAGCCTAACTATATTCAAAATCGGGAGGAATTTGGGAACTTAAAATCAATCACTGATTATGTTTTTAATGTAGGTTTTATTGTGAAAAAGACGATTTCTAAAAGATTTGATATTTTTGTTTTAGCTAGCTCAGGTCCTATGATTACCGATACGGAAACTGAAAGACTCTCTAAAGGTTTTGCGTTTTCAAGTGTTATAGCAATGGGAGTTTCTATAAAATATTCTCATTTCAGTGTTGAATTTAGCCCTAATTTTAATCATATTTCCAATGCAGGACTACAAGAAAGGAATAGTGGTTACAGTAGTCTTAATTTCGAACTTGGCCTTAAGTATCGATTGTGATTTTGTTTTTATTAGAGTTAAAGTCTTTTTTATGAGTGTTTTATGGTTTTTAATTATGTAAATTTTCTCTTTTAAAAGTTTCAAATTTTATATATTTACTAGACAATAGAATATAATTCCTGATTCTTAATCTATTTTAAAAATTAGAACTATGAAAAAGAATTTACTATTATTTGTTTTTTTAAACACTTTCTACTTTCTTTCTTACGCCAATTTGACTAATATGGATTCGGAGATTGGTTTTTTAAAGAAAATTTCAGATAAATCCGTTTTAGCGCCGATAGTAAGTTCTCCGGTATATTATTGTCAAGGGAGTGCAGCTGTACCATTAACAGCGACTCCTTCTGTTGGAGGGACTTTAAATTGGTATGGAACAAATGCAGCAGGTGGAACAGCTTCTTCAATTGCGCCTACACCATCAACAGCTGTGGTTGGCACGGTATCATATTATGTCAGTGAAACAGTTGGCGGTACTGAAAGCGCTCGTTCAAAGATCGATGTTATTGTAGTAGCTGATAATGGTTCAAAAATATTGCTTTTGAGATGTGATCCTAGTCAAATTTTAGCTGCAGATAAATATTCTTCTGTTTTATTTGACTGGACAAATACTGTCGGCCTGCCTAATCAATACAGTTACAGTTATTCAATTGATGGTGGAGCTGCAGTTACCGGAACTACTGCGCCTACTACTTTACAAGTATTAGGGCTTTCGCCGGGACAATCTGTTACTTTAACTGTGGCGCATACAACCTATCCTTGTGATCGTTCTGTAATTACTTGTAGCGTTCCATGTTTAACAACAACGACGCCTACTTTTACTCCCGTTGAACCTATATGTGAGGGAGGAACGGCTCCTTCATTAGCATCCACTTCTGATAATGGAATTACGGGAACATGGTCACCATCAACGATAGATTCTAGTGTGCCGGGAACGGTAAGACATACTTTTACTCCAGATCCTGTAGCTTATCCATGTGCTGTATCACAAACTATGGATGTAATTATTGGAGATTTTTTAGAACCTGATTTTATTGATCTGTCTATTTGCTATGGAACAATAGCTCCTGATTTACAAATGCAGTCTCCAAATGGAATTAGCGGAACGTGGTCACCGGCTGTTATTGATAACACAACAAGTGGAACGTATGATTTTACACCTGATCTAGGACAATGTGCTGTTTCAAAAACGATAAATGTTGATGTAAATCCATTGGTAGATATTCAGACTGTAGATTGGACGGTTTCGGAAGCTTTTGCAAATAACCAAATCATAACTATTTCTGTGACACCAGCAGGGGATTATTTATACCAGCTTGATGATGGCCCTTTTCAGGAAAAGGCTAGTTTTGAGTCGGTTTCTTACGGTGTTCATTCTATTACTGTTAAGGATAGGTATGGTTGTAGTCTGGCTGTAACAGTGAATGATATTCATGTTATTGATTACCCTAAATTTTTCACACCAAATGGTGATAATTATAATGATACTTGGAATGTTTTTGAATTGCAGAATGACTTGAGTTCTAAAATTCACATATTCGATCGTTATGGTAAACTGCTAAAAGAAATTAGACCAAATGGTAATGGTTGGAATGGTACTTATAACGGTAAAGCTCTTCCTGCTGATGATTATTGGTTTGTTATTCATTATACGGAACAAAATATTCGAAAAGAGTTTAAATCTCATTTTTCTTTAAAACGATGAAATAAAAAAGCTTCCGGAAGTGCGGAAGCTTTTTATTTTTATATTTTTTTTGAGAAACCTAATTAAATCTCAACTGGTTTTTCAGCTGTAAAGATAAAATAAAGGCCAATTATTATAAAAGGAATACTTAGCCATTGTCCGGTAGAAAGTAGTCCTAAAGCGCTTTCAAATCCGCCTTGGCTTTCTTTCACAGATTCTACTACAATACGTACCGAAAACAGTAATACTAGAAAAAGACCAAATAAGTAACCTGATTTCTTTCTTACATCTGTTTTCCAATATAGGAAAAACAATAGTGCGAAAACAAAAACATAACAAAATGCTTCGTACAATTGAGCCGGATGTTTTGCTGGTACCTGTTCCAGTAAACTAGCGAACTGAGGGTTAGTGGCAATAGCAGTATAAGCTTCTTTTGGGTTTTGGATTTGCGTTGCATTTACGGCGTCCCTTGGACTAAAATGATCGTGAATAAATTTAATTCCAAAAGGAGAATTAGTTTCTTTTCCTACTATTTCTGAATTGAAAAAATTACCAAGTCTTACAAATATGGCTCCGCTAGCTACAGGTACTACTACTCGGTCTAAAATCCATAATAAGGGTCTTTGTAGTACTTTTTTGCTGTAATAATACATTGCAATTATGATAGAAATTGCTGCTCCATGACTTGCTAGTCCTTGAAATCCGGTAAATTCCCATCCTGTGATTAAGTTGAAAATGACTCCGTTTGGATTTTCTCTGATAGGTAAGAATATTTCCAGCAAATGATTTCTATAGTACTCCCAATCGTAAAAAAATACATGTCCAAGGCGGGCGCCAATTAGAGTGGCAAGAACGGTCCAGATGAATAAGGAGTCTAGTTTTTCGATTGATTCTCCCTCGCGCTCGTATATTTTTTTCATAATATACCAGCCTAATCCAAAGGCAATTACAAACATTAAGCTGTAATATCGAATCATGAAAAAACCTAAATCAATTCCCTCTGATGGATTCCAAACTATATTTAAAGCATGTGTCATTTATTATTTTTTTATGATATGTTGTAAAAATAAAGATTCCGTGTAAAATCCGTACTAATAAAAGGTTAATGTTTGTGAGAACATTGTTTTTTAGGAACCGGGTCGTAACCTCTTTTTCCCCATGGATGGCAGCCAAGGATTCTTTTTATTCCTAGAAAGCCCCCGTAAAACAAGCCATGTACTTGTAAAGCTTCTATCATATAAGAAGAACATGTTGGTTCAAATCGACAGGCTGCGGGAGTAAAGGGCGATATGGCGACCTGATAAAATCGAACCAGTAATAGAAATGGATATGTGAGAATTTTTGAAAACATTTTTCAATTTGGATTTTCCACTTTGTTATTGCATTCTATTTATATGCTAAATGAAGTGCCTTCTTTACCATCTTTCAATTGGATTCCTAAAGCGATCAATTGATCTCTGATTTGGTCAGAAAGAGCAAAATTCTTATCGGCTCTCGCTTGATTTCGCATGCCAATAAGCATATTTATAGTTCCTTCTAGTTTATCATTACTATTGTCAGCAACCTTTTCGTCTTCTAATCCTAAAACATCAAACACAAAAGCGTGCATTGCTGCTGAGAATGTTTCCAGATCAATTGCATTCAGACTTTCTTTACCGTCATTTAATAGATTAACAAATCGAACGCCTTCAAATAATTGAGCGATTAAAATAGGGGAGTTGAAGTCGTCGTTCATGGCATCATAGCAAGCCTGTTTCCAGGCAGCGATGTCTAGTGAGCTTTTAGCACTTGGATTGATTTGTTTCAATACATCCATTGCTTCCATCAATCTTTTGTATCCTTTTTCGGCTGCTACAATGGCATCATCCGAAAAATCAAGAATGCTTCTGTAATGCGCCTGTAGCATGAAGAATCGAGCTACAGATGCAGAAAATGCTTTACTTAAAATCGTATTTTCTCCGGTTAGAATTTCTCTTGGCAGGATATTGTTTCCGGTAGATTTTGCCATCTTTTTACCGTTTAAGGTAAGCATATTGGCATGCATCCAATAATTCACTGGAGTTTGTCCTGTGCAAGCTTCATTTTGAGCAATTTCACATTCATGATGTGGAAATTTTAAGTCCATTCCGCCACCGTGAATATCAAAATGATTTCCAAGATATTTGGTGCTCATGGCTGTACATTCCAAATGCCAACCCGGGAATCCATCGCTCCAAGGTGATGGCCATCGCATAATGTGTTGCGGCTCGGCTTTTTTCCATAGAGCAAAATCCTGAGGATTTCTTTTGTCTGATTGACCATCAAGATCGCGGGTATTGGCAAGCATGTCTTCAATGTTTCGCCCGCTTAGCTTGCCATAATGATTGGTCTCATTGAATTTCACCACATCAAAATAAACAGAACCATTGGCTTCATAACCAATGCCTTTGTCGATAATTTTTTTGATGATCTCAATTTGTTCAATAATATGCCCAGTAGCTGTAGGCTCGATACTGGGAGGTAAAAAGTTAAATGCTTTTAGGATTTCGTGAAAATCAACGGTATAGCGTTGTACTACTTCCATAGGTTCCAGTTGTTCCAATCTGGCTTTTTTGGCAATTTTATCTTCTCCTTCATCCACATCATCTACAATATGACCTACGTCAGTAATGTTTCGAACATAGCGCACTTTATAGCCCAAATGCAACAAATACCTAAAAATAACATCAAATGACATGAAAGTTCTCACATTCCCAAGGTGAACATTGCTGTAAACCGTTGGCCCGCAAACATACATACCAATATTGCCTTCATGAATAGGTACAAAAGTTTCTTTTTCTCCTGAAAGAGAATTGTATATTTTTAGAGTCTGATTATTGTATAATGGCATTTTATGTTTTTTTTAGGAGCTATTTACTTCTTCAGTTCGTTTTGTTAATGTCCTGCTTTGTGTTTCAATCTTTTCTTTAATAAAGATAAAATGGATTTTTACATCAATCAGGACAAGGGAATGAGCTGTTTTTTTTTGATGAACCTTCTAGAATTTTGTTTCTAATTTGATATAATCCAAAAATTCTCGTCGAGCTTGGGCTTCTTTAAATTTACCGCCAAATTCAGAGGTTACCGTACTGCTTTCAATATCGCTGATTCCTCTTGAATTGACACAAAGGTGTTTTGCGTCGATAACACAAGCAACATCTTCTGTTCCTAAAGCATTTTGTAGTTCTTGAACAATTTGCATTGTCAATCGTTCTTGTACTTGAGGTCTTTTGGAGTAATACTCAACAATTCGATTCATTTTAGAAAGTCCAATCACGGTTCCATTAGAAATATAAGCCACATGAGCTCTTCCTATGATTGGTAATAAATGATGCTCACAAGTAGAATAGACGATAATGTTCTTTTCAACTAACATTTCGCCGTATTTGTAATTATTATCAAATGTGGATGCTTTTGGTTTTCGATCCGGATTTAGGCCGCCAAAAATTTCCTTTACAAACATTTTAGCAACACGATTAGGTGTTCCTTTCATGCTGTCGTCTGTCAAATCCATTCCAAGGGTAAGCAGAATGTTTTTGACATCTTTTTTTATGCTTTCTATTTTTTCATCGTCTGAAAGATCAAAAGCGTCTTTTCTTAATGGATTTTGTGCGCATGAACCAATATGATTGTCTCCTATTTCGTCATGTGATTCTTCTCTATTTATCATTAAAAGTTACGTTATAGTGGGTATAATAATTTAAGCGGTAAAGATAATTAATAAAAACCAAAGAATTTCTATCGCTTTTAATAATTAATCATCTCTTTTTGCTGCTGTTTAAACGGGAAATTTTATCAAAAAGAACAAAGGCAATAACGTTAGAATTGTTATTGCCTTTGTTATAAGTATTTAATTATTGCTTTCTCACTTAAAAAGCTTCGTTTTTTGATGAACCACTTTTTTAGATTGACAATTTTGTTTCTAATGTGTAAATTATTTCGAATTATAAGCAACAATAGCTTCTTTCAAAATATGAACCGCACTGATAAGATCTTCTTTTTTCAATACGTAAGCAATTCGGACTTGGTTTAAACCTACACCAGGCGTAGAATAGAAACCTGCCGCAGGAGCTACCATAACGGTTTCACCGTTGAAATCATAACTTTCCAAAAGCCATTGTGCAAAATCATCTGCATTCTCAATTGGAAGTTCAGCAATGCAGTAAAAGGCTCCTTTTGGTGTGGCTACTTTTACGCCTTCTATCTTATTTAATTCAGCAATAAGCGTATCTCTGCGATCTTTGTACTCAGTAATTACTTCGTCAAAATAGCTTTGAGGAGTGTCTAGAGCAGCCTCGCTTGCTACTTGAGCAAAGGTAGGCGGACTTAATCTTGCTTGAGCAAATTTCATTGCCGTAGCCATAAGTTCCTTGTTTTTTGAAACAATACAACCAATTCTGGCTCCACACATACTGTATCTTTTTGAAACAGAGTCAATCATAATAGCATTTTCCTCAAGTCCCGGGATATTCATCACTGAATAATGGATGTCACCATCATAGGTGAATTCTCTGTAAACTTCATCAGCAATTAAAAACAAATCATGTTTTTTTACCAAATCGGCTAATTGCATGATTTCCTCTTTAGAATACAAATAACCGGTTGGGTTTCCTGGATTACAAATAAGGATTGCTTTAGTTTTTGGTGTAATTAGTTTTTCAAAATCAGCTATTGGAGGTAAGGCAAAACCAGTTTCGATAGAAGAAATAACAGGTACTACTTTTACGCCAGAAGCAGTCGAAAAACCATTGTAGTTCGCATAAAATGGTTCAGGAATAATGATCTCATCACCTTGATCCATGGTGCTTCCCATAGCAAAAAGCAAGGCTTCAGAGCCACCTGTTGTGATAATAATATCTTCTACATTGATTGGCAATCCCTGATTTTTATAGAACTGGGATAGTTTAGTCCTGTAGCTTTCAAAACCAGCCGAATGACTGTATTCTAATACTTTTATGTCAAAATTCTTTACGGCATTCATGGCTACTTCCGGCGTCTTTATGTCGGGTTGACCAATGTTCAAATGGTATACTTTATGTCCTTTTTTCTTGGCAATTTCCGAATAAGGAACTAATTTACGAATAGGAGACTCAGGCATTTGTTTGCCTTTATTGGATATTTTTGGCATGATTTTAAAATATTTGGTCTGCAAATTTGCAATTTTTTTTCGAAATTAATACCGTTAAAAAGGATATTTATTGTCGATTGTGTATTATAAAGAAGGAATTTTAGTAATTTTATAAAAAACGATTCTATATGAGAAAATTGATCTTGCTTTTCTTTGTCTTAGTTGCCGTCTTGCCTGCTTCGGCTCAGGATGAATTTCAATTTAAAAACGGAATTGATAAAGTAAAGATCCCTTTTCAATTGATTAATAATTTGATTTTTATTCCTATAAAAGTAAATGGGACTCAGTTGACGGTTTTGCTGGACTCAGGTGTACAGGAAACTATTTTATTCAGTTTGGAAGAGAAAAGCGCGGTGAGTCTTAAAAATACTGAAAAAATAAGCCTGCGCGGTTTGGGAAGCGAAGATGCCGTTGAAGGCTTGAAATCGGAAGGGAATCTGGTCGAAGTTAAAGGAATGGAGTCAAAACAGCATCTCTTGTATATTATTTTGGACCCCAGTTTTAATTTATCGTCTCATGTAGGGATTCCCGTAAATGGGATTATTGGTTATTCTTTTTTAAAACATAATCTGGTTTCAATCGATTATGTGAAGAAGCAACTCATCGTTTATAAAGACAATCCGAAAAACAGAAGAAAAATTGAGAAGAATTCTATAAAGAGCTCAATTTCTATCGAAAAGGCAAAGCCGTATATAAAAACCACGATGGTGATAGATTCGGTTCCTATTGCGGCCAAATTACTAATCGATATTGGGAACAGTGATGCGATTTGGCTTTTTCAAAAGATTTCGGATAAGATAAAGGTTCCCAAGAAAAATTTTGAAGACTACTTAGGTAAAGGTTTTAGCGGAGATGTATTGGGCAAAAGAGCGCGAATTTCAGAATTTACTATGGCTGATTTTAAATTTGCCAAACCTATTGCCGCTTTTCCGGATTCCAGCTCCATAAAACATGTTACGATGGTTTCTGAACGGTTGGGTTCAGTGGGAGGTGAAATTTTAAAAAGATTCTTAATTGTTTTTGACTATTCTAATGGATTTATGTATTTGAAAAAAAACAAGGAATTTTATTCTCCTTTTCATTATAACAAAAGTGGAGTTGAAATTAGCCATGTGGGTATGCAGTGGGTCAAAGAGACAGTGCGTCTCAATACGACTAAAATTTTCATGAACGGGAGCGAAGACAAAGAGGATAGTAATGCTTCGGAATTTAAGTACAAATTTGATCTAAAACCTGTTTTTGAAATTGCAAATATTCGAAAAGAATCGCCAGCAGAAATTAGCGGTTTGCAAAAAGGAGATATTATAATTTCTATTAATAAAAGCCCAGCTTATAAGTATACCTTGCAACAAATCAATATGTTATTGAGGTCTGAGGATAATAAGTGGATAACTTTAGAAATAGAAAGAAATGGAAAATCGTATGTGTTCAAGTTTCAACTTATTGATATTCTATGATAAAAAAAATCGCTTCTTGAAAAAAGATTCAAGAAGCGATTTTAGGTGTATTGAGCATTTTAATTGGCAATTATTTCCCCTTTAATCTTTAAGGGGATTCGGCCTTCCTCATAATTTATAGCATTAGATTCCACAGTAATTGTTTTACGGATTGGTCCAGGAGCCGACATATTGTATTTAATTTCAATTTTGGCCGTTTTTCCAGGTAAGATAGAATCTTTCGGTGCGGAAAGGATGGTCAAATTTGATGTTGATTGCACGGAAACAATGATTAATGGAGCATCACCGGTATTGGTAAATTCAAAAGCCCGAATCCCGTTGTCACTGCCTTTACTTATTTTTCCATAATCGATAGTATTATTTTGTACCTTAAATTCAATTTTAGCACCTTTTTGGGCAAATCCGATACTGCTAAAGAGCACGATTGCTAATAATGTGGCTATTTTTCTCATTTTTAGTTTTATTTATTAAAAGTAAATATACTTTCTTTTAATTAGTACACAAATTTTTATTTCCCTTTTTATAGTCTACTTAATTATTTACTTTTGTTGCCTATATGATTTACAATAATTAGACCAAAGTAAGATTTAGAGCTTTTTTATGCATTTATTTCGCTGGTAATCATTGTATTGAAAGATGAAAAAGGACACCAAATTAACGATTAAACGAATCCACTATAAAATGACTATTCCTGCACAATTTGACGCCAAGACTACTGAAGATAAATGGTACGATTACTGGATGAAAAACAATTATTTTCATTCGGAGCCAGATCATAGAACTCCTTATACCATTGTAATTCCTCCTCCTAATGTCACTGGAGTTTTACACATGGGGCATATGTTGAACAATACCATTCAAGATGTCTTGATTAGAAGAGCGCGTCTAAAAGGTTTCAACGCCTGCTGGGTTCCTGGTACAGATCACGCTTCGATTGCAACAGAAGCAAAAGTGGTAGCCAAATTGAAAGCCGAAGGAATCAATAAAAACGATTTGACACGCGAAGAGTTTTTAAAACATGCTTGGGATTGGACAGATAAATATGGCGGTGTAATTTTAGATCAGTTAAAAAAACTAGGTGCTTCTTGTGACTGGGAACGAACTAAGTTTACCATGGATCCAGATATGTCAGCTTCTGTAATTCGCTCTTTTGTTGATTTGTATAACAAAGGTTTGATTTATCGTGGGTATCGAATGGTAAACTGGGATCCGGAAGCCAAAACTACTTTGTCTGACGAGGAAGTAATTTATGAAGAACAACAAGGAAAATTGTATTTCCTGAAATACAAAATAGAAGGAAGCGAAGAGTTTCTTACTGTGGCCACAACACGTCCGGAAACTATTTTTGGAGATACTGCGATTTGTATTAATCCAAATGATGAACGTTTTACTCACTTGAAAGGCAAGAAAGCGATTGTGCCTATTTGTGGTCGCGTGATTCCAATTATCGAAGATGAATATGTGGATATTGAATTTGGAACTGGATGTTTGAAAGTGACTCCGGCTCACGATATGAACGATAAAACACTTGGCGAAAAACACAATTTGGAAATCGTTGATATTTTCAATGAAGATGCAACAATGAACAGTTTTGGTTTGCATTATCAAGGAAAAGACCGTTTTGTAGTTCGTGAAGAAATAGCCAAAGAATTAGAAGAAAATGGCGCTTTGGCAAAAACTGAAATTCACCTAAATAAAGTAGGAACTTCTGAAAGGACCAAAGCGGTAATTGAACCTCGTTTATCAGATCAATGGTTCTTGAAAATGGAAGATTTAGTTAAGCCGGCAATCCAATCCGTTTTGGTTGATGGTGATATTAAATTACACCCAAAACGTTTCGAGAATACTTATGCGCATTGGTTGAATAATATTCGCGATTGGAATATTTCCCGTCAATTATGGTGGGGACAGCAAATTCCGGCTTATTTCTATGGTGACGGGAAAGAAGATTTTGTAGTGGCTGAAACTATTGAAGAAGCATTGAAGTTAGCACAAGAGAAAACTTTAAACTTTAAACTTGAAATAAAAGATTTAAAACAAGATGCTGATGCTTTGGATACCTGGTTTTCTTCTTGGTTGTGGCCAATGTCTGTTTTTGGTGGAATTATGGATCCTGAAAGTGAAGATTTTAAATATTATTACCCAACAAATGATTTGGTTACCGGTCCGGATATTTTGTTTTTCTGGGTGGCCAGAATGATCATTGCCGGTTATGAATATACAGGTAAAAAACCATTTACAAATGTATACCTCACTGGTTTGGTTCGTGACAAACAAAGACGCAAAATGTCTAAATCGTTGGGAAATTCACCAGATCCTTTGGATTTAATAGAGAAATTTGGTGCTGATGGTGTTCGTGTAGGTTTGCTTTTGAGTGCTTCTGCTGGAAATGACATTATGTTTGATGAGGAATTGTGTAACCAAGGAAAAGGCTTTACCAATAAAATTTGGAATGCTTTTAAACTGATCAAAGGTTGGGAAGTGTCGGATGCAATTGCACAACCGGAATCTTCAAAAGTAGCCATTGAGTGGTATGAGGCGAAGTTGCAACAAACGCTTTTGGAAATCGAAGATAATTTCGAAAAATACAGAATTTCAGATGCCTTGATGGCTATTTATAAATTGGTTTGGGATGATTTCTGTTCTTGGTTCCTTGAAATGATAAAACCGGCTTACCAACAGCCAATTGACAGTCTGACTTTTGCGAAAGCGATAGAAATGCTGGAGAACAATATGAAATTGTTACATCCGTTTATGCCATTTTTGACTGAGGAAATTTGGCAATTATTAGCCGAAAGAACTCCAGAAGAAGCTTTGATTGTTTCTACTTGGCCAGAAATGAAACCATTTAATGCTGATTTAATAGCTGATTTTGAAAACACAATCGAAGTAATTTCAGGAATCAGAACGATTCGTAAAGACAAGAATATTCCGTTTAAAGATGCGATTGAATTGAAAGCAATCAATAACGATAAAGCGTCGACTTATTTTGATGCTGTCGTAACTAAATTAGGGAATATTACTTCATTGGAATATGTTTCGGATAAAGTGGATGGTGCCTTGTCTTTCCGTGTAAAATCGAATGAATATTTCATCCCAATTACAGGAAACATTGATGTTGCGGCAGAAATTGAAAAGTTGACAGCTGAGTTGGTTTATACACAAGGATTCTTGAAATCAGTTCAAAATAAATTGTCTAATGAAAAATTTGTAAATGGTGCGCCGGAGAAAGTTTTGGCAAACGAAAGACAAAAGGAAGCTGATGCTTTGGCTAAAATTGAAACTATCGAGCACAGTTTGGCTGGATTGAAGTAAGGTTTTCGTTCATTTATAAAATAGCAAATCCCATCTCGAAAAATTGAGATGGGATTTTTTTATAGAAAAGTATTTGTTTTTTGGAACTTTTCGTTGTTTTAAGGTTTCTATTTCGCAATAATATGTTGTTTATTGTAGCTATTTAATAGGCTTCTTTGACGATGTCTTTGTCTTCTATATTGATATTGTGCAACTGTTTGATAATCGCATCCATCATGGGCGGTGGGCCGCAAACATAAAATTTATGGGCGTGTGAATCAATTTTTGATTTCAAAAAATCTTCGGTTATAAATCCATGATCATAGCCGTTGCGATTTTCGTCTGAGAGTATATTGATGAAATTTTTGCCAAGTAATCGGTTAAATTCCTCTTCATTAATAATGTCTTGCTTGGTTTTGTTGGCAAAAATTAATTTATTGTTTCCAATTTTATTTTGAGATTCAAGATTTCTGAAAATCGAGATAAAGGGAGTGACTCCGGCACCACCGGCTATAAAAATGCCTTCGTCGGTATAGCCGATGTCTCCGAAAACATCGTGCAAAATCAGCTCATCGCCAGTTTTAAGTTTTAGCAATTCATTGGTAACTCCTTGGTGGGTGGGATAGGTTTTAATGGTAAATTCCAAGAAATCGTCTTTGGGTAAGGAGGTAAAAGTGAAAGGACGTTTTTTATCTTTCCAGCCTTCTTTATTTATTGAAATTTCGGTTGCCTGGCCTGGATTAAATGCAATATCTTTTGGTTTTTCGAGCACAATTCGAAGCACATCGTGTGTGAGATGTACTACAGACTTTGTTTTTACGGTATAATTTTTCATGTCTCACTCCGTTTTTAAATTTATTTCCGTAATGTGTTTATAAGTTAAAAATGTTTTTTATTAATTGATAGTCATAAAGTTACGAAAAAGTTATTGTAGATTTTAAGAAGTTTTTCAAAGTAAAATATTAAGTTCTGTTAAGATAAATTTATATTCGATGGGGTTATAGCAAAATAGGTCATAAACAAAAAAAATCCGTGTTTCCACGGATTTTTTGTATGGTAAAAGATTTTAATTTTAGCCCAACAAAAACAAGAAAATCAAAGGGAAAATTATTCCGGCTAAAGCCAGTTTCCAGCCGCGTTCCTTGAAGCTGAACTTTCCGGCTTTTACCATTATCGTTCCAGTTAGAGCGATGATAATTAAACTCAAGGCAAAAATATCAGAATAATAAATCCAGAAATTAGAAGTGCTTTTATGCAATTTCATGGTTTGGCTAATGATTGGCGTTTTTAAAAAAGCGACAACTTCTCCTTTTCCCGTATTTATATCAATTTCGACATCGTGTTTTTCAAAAGAGATTTTTAAGTTTTCTTTTTTAATCGTATGACGTCTGAATTTATCATCGATGCCTAATTCCTTTCCTAAATTTTTAACATATTTTTCGGTGATTTCGTCTTCAGCAGGAAGTTGTACTTCGATCGCTTTAGTCTCAATAGTGTATTTTTCAGGATGCCAATGTTCTCTGTGATTCATCATAAGACCTGATAAAGCGAAGGAAACAATAAGTCCAATATAGAAGTAACCTAAATCCCTGTGTAAGTTACGGAAAGTTTTTTTGTTCATTTTGGCTGCTGTTTTGCGTTTGCGAAAATAATCTATTTTGCTATTATAATTCAAAAACTTTTTGCTGTTTTGATAGTTGTTTCAAAGCAGCAAAAAGTTTTTGAATCACAATGTTAGGATTGTTTTTAGAACTTGTATTTTAAAGATGTCATTACTTGGCGTGGAGCGATTGGGTTTACACTGTAATTTTCGTGAACGGTGTAATTCAATTCATTAGTAAGGTTAGATAGTTTACACAGTATGGAGAATTTCCCCCATTCATAACCAGCAGAAACATCTATGGTTGTGTAAGCTTCTAGTGGAATTTCTCTATCAAAAATTCCATTAGGTTCTGTAGCTTTATATTGGTTGTTCCATCCGCCTACTCTTTTTCCAATATAATTTGAATTTGCTCCAAAAGATATTCCTTTCAATAAGCCTGAAGGTAAGGTATAAAAGAAGCTTAGGTTAGCCGTGTTAGCTGGTGTTCTAGCCAGACGATCTCCTACGATAAAGCTTCCTTCTAGTCCTGAAGTTTTAGTATAACGCATGTCGTTATAGCTGTAACCGGCCATTATGCTTAGGCCTTCTGTAGGGCGAGCTGTTATGTCCAGTTCCACACCTTTACTTTTAGTAGATCCGCTTAAGACCTTTATGCTGGTGTCGGTATTGGGTGATCCATCTGCTTTAAATTCGGCAGTTTGTGCTAAATTGCTGTTCTCAATTTGGTATAAGGTAATGTTTGTGCTTAATATACCTCTCCAAAAATCTTTCTTGATTCCCATTTCATATTGATCTATTATGGAAGGTTTGATTACTTTTAGATCTACTGTTGTTCCAGTATTTGGTGTAAAAGAATTAGAATAGCTAGCAAATAACGACATGTCTTTTGTTGGTTGGAAAACCAAACCTAACTTTGGAGTAAAAGCTTGATCGATACGGTTTTGTTCTTTTTTAATTTCAACAGGACTCTTGGTTAAATCATGTGTGTCAGCTTGTGCTTCCTGCCATGACCAACGCAATCCTGCCAATACTTTGAATTTATCAGTAAGAGAAATTAAATCTTGGGCATAGATTCCAAAACGGTTCGTATCTGTTTTTACTATTTTGGTATTTGTACCTTCTGGTATGGCACCTCCTTGGTCAAAATTATCAAAGTCAAAGATGTTACCGCTTCCATAAGTTTTTGGGTCAAATGTAAAAGTGTAGGCTTGTGCAAATGAATTTTCAAAATCAATTCCTGTAAATAGTTGATGTTTTATCTTGCCTGTAACAAAATTTCCTTGTAAGCTAATTTGTTCGCCAATAATTTGTTCCAAGTTTTTGTTTTGTCCCAATGGTCTTTCCCAGTCTCCATTATTTTTTGGTTGGATGCGTTCTGTACCTTTTGAGGTTCTGTTGTAATTTTGAAATGAACTGTTGAAATTCAGTTTCCAATTGTCGTTAAATTCATGTTTCACTAATCCAGAAACGCTGGCTTGTCTTGTTTGACCGTTTGACCAAGTTGCCCCCAGATAGGTATTTCTTGGTAAGTCTATAATTTCTTTACCGATGATGGCTGTTCCAAAATCAGGAGTCCAATTGTCATGTAAATAATCTCCTTGCAATACAATTTCGGTTTTGTCACTTGCTTTAAAAAGCACCGATGGGTTGATATAGTAGCGTTCTTTTTTTACTACATCCCTAAAGCTCTCAGAGTTTTCATAAGAACCTGTAAAACGGTAGGCAATCGAATTGTTTAATGGTCCATAAATATCAACCGAAGGTTTGTAGAAAGCATTGCTTCCCATTTGCATGCTAAGTTCTCCACCTTTCTTAAAAGAAGGCTTTTTAGTCACCATATTCAAGATTCCTCCCGGAGCAACATTACCAAATAATAAAGCGGCACTTCCTTTAAGGACTTCTATCCTTTCTAATGAAGATACTTCCGGAATGGAACCATTGTTGAAACGGAAACCGTTTTTAAACATGTTATTTGTAGACATATCATATCCTCTGGACCAAAATGATTCTTGGCTACCTCCACGGGCTGAACCAACGTATACTCCGTTTACGTTTTTAATTACATCGCTCAATCGTATCGCTTGTTGCTGCTCAATAACGTGATGCCCCACTATTTGTATACTTTGAGGTAAGTCTATTGGCTTTATATCTAAACCGGATAGTACGGTCTCTCTTTTTTTATTGGGTGTTTGTTTAATTTGAATTACCAATTCCTTTAGGGTAGTAATGTCTTCTATTAATCTAAATTCCACAAAATTAGTTTGGTTGGCCAAAACTTTAATCTCTTTGGATTGTTTCTTCATTCCACTTCCTTCTAGAGTAATGGTATGGCTTCCGGTAGGGAAATTGGTGAAGTTAAACTCACCATTACGATCTGTTTGGGTTGTTTTTGCTTCTTTTCCTAATTTGATTGCTATTCCAGGAAGAGGATATCCATCAGCAGAAAGTATTTTTCCTTCGATGATTCCCGATTCTTGGGCTTGCATATAAAATGAAGTAAATAGTAAGATAAATAATATTCTAATTTGCCTGCTCATAATTGTTTATTTGGAATAATTAAAAATAACGATGCAAATATAGAACCTGATTTTGGTTTAACAAAACTTATTTAGATTAAATATGAATAGAGAAGTGGGATTTAGCTTTAGCCTGTTGTTATTCAGTAAATTAATAGCGAAAAAAAAACTTGCTTTTTTAGAGCAAGTTAGTTTGAATAGTAGGTAATTAGCTTTCTTTTCTATTTGATTTTCTTCATGGAATACTTTTCCGAACTTGGTTTTCCAAATTGCAGACCTGATATTTCAGCAGTCAAACTTTCATTGGAAATTTGTTTGTAGCTGATTGTTTGAGGATAATCGTGTTTTGGGTTTTCAAAACGCAATTCCTTTTCGGCAGTTTCGATTAGTTTAAAGGTAACAGCCTTATCATCATTTTGTCCTTTTACGGTGGCAATATAATCCAGTTCCTCTGCGGTTTGTTGCAAAAGCATCGTTTCAAAATGCAAAGTATCCTTATCTTTTATGAAATAAGATTGTCCTTTATAAGTGCTGTCATTCAATTTCTCCCAGTTTTCAGAAAGAGTTCCATCCGGTGTTTTGGCTTCCCATTTCCCCAGCATCCAATGAGCAGTTTTGATTTTTTCTTTTTCGTTAGAATCAGAATTTTTGCAGGAAACAATGACTGACAAAAGCAGTATAAGAGTCATTTTTTGAATCATTTGCCTAAAATATTTGAAGTTGTTTTGAACAAGCTAAATTATAAAAAAATAGAATAGTCTGACTTTTTTACTTTCTAATATTTAAAAGATGTAAAATACTTTTTTTCAACGTATTATAATTTTAATACGAAGTAGGATAGGATGCTAATTGAAACAATTTTGCTTTTTTTAGATAGAGAAACTAGCATAACTGTAGCTTTTTGTAAATCTTGCAAACAAATACAGGCGGTTAGGCATTCTTTTTCAAAATAGCATGGACCAATTCCCTGGTTGGTTTTTGATCTTTTAGATTTTCTCTAACCACATCAAAAGTCACTTTGAAATCACAGCCCAGTTTATAATTCCCGCAACCATAGGCCGTTTTTCCTTTTAGAACAGTACCTTTTTGACATTTGGGACAAGACAATTCATCCGATGTTGTTTTGGTTATCGTCTTTTTTGGTTCTAAAACCAATTTGAAGTTTTCATCAAAACGCAGTAAACCTTCTACAGCACCTGCATCGGTTTTGAAGTCTTTTAAGTTAACCGTAGAACCTTTTTGAAGCAATCTTAAGTATTGATTCTCGGATATTTTTTTCTCGGCAAAACTAAAAGGCAACAGGAAATTACAGCCCGCTTTATAATCGGCACAGCCGTAGGCTTGTTTTCCTTTTATTAAGCTTGCTTTTTTACATTTTGGGCAGGCTTCCGCCAAAATCCCCGCGACTTTCTTTTTTTCCACCGTAGCCAATTGCTTTTGAGTACTTTCGGCATGAGAAATATTGGCGTGTCTGGTTTCGCTTCGGACTTCATAAACCAAAGCTTCGACCATGCGTTTCATATTATTGATAAAGGCGCCAGCGGTAAAGCTACCTTTTTCAATGTCTTTCAGTTGCTTTTCCCAGCTTCCCGTTAATTCAGCCGACTTGATCAATTCATTTTGAATGGTGTCAATAAGTTGGATTCCTGTTGGTGTTGGCAATACTTGTTTTTTGTTTCGAACGATGTATTGGCGTTTAAAAAGCGTTTCAATAATATTGGCTCGTGTTGACGGGCGACCAATGCCGTTTTCTTTCATCAACTCGCGTAAATCTTCATCATCGACTTGTTTTCCGGCGGTTTCCATCGCGCGCAACAAAGTCGCCTCGGTAAACTGATTGGGCGGTTTGGTTTCTTTTTCTAAAAACGAAGGCTGATGTGGGCCTTTTTCGCCTACTACAAAATTGGGTAATATATCAGCCTCTTTTTCTTTGGCGTTGGGGTCTTCAAAAACAATGCGCCATCCTTTTTTTAAGATTTCTTTTCCGGTCGTTTTGAAGGCTACCTCGGCTGCTTTTCCAATTACACTAGTATTGGCGACCAAGCAATCATCATAAAATACTGCGATAAATCGTTTCACAATAATATCATATACTTGTTGCTGATTGTATTGCAAATTCGATTGAATTCCCGTGGGGATAATCGCATGGTGATCAGTTACTTTTTTATCATTGAAAACCTTAGTCGATTTTTTTATTTTTTTCTCCAAAAGCGGCTGCGTCAGTACGGCATAATTACTTAGTTTTTGCAGAATGCCGGGCACTTTTGGATAGATGTCATTTGGCAGAAAAGTGGTATCCACTCTGGGATAAGTAACTACCTTTTGTTCGTATAAGGTTTGGACAATCTTAAGCGTTTCATCTGCCGAAAATCCAAACTTAGTATTGCAATACACCTGTAAACCTGTTAAATCAAACAGTTTTGGAGCATATTCATTGCCGTTTTTTCTTTCGACAGCGACAATTTCGAAATCACTTTCTTGGACTTTATTGGCTAAAAGTTCTCCATCTTCCTTTTTCAAAAAGCGACCTTCCTCATAGCTGAAAAGGATTTCTCGATATAAGGTTTGCAGTTCCCAATAGGGTTGTGGTTTGAAATTTTCAATTTCTTTAAAGCGATCTACCACCATTGCCAATGTAGGAGTTTGCACCCGTCCAATGGACAACACTTGTTTGTAACCTCCGTGTTTTACGGTGTACAAACGGGTTGCGTTCATGCCCAGTAGCCAGTCGCCAATGGCTCTGGAAAAACCCGCATAATATAAATTGTCGTAATTAGCCGATGGTTTCAGGTTTTCAAAACCTTCTTTGATGGCTTCGGTGGTTAGGGACGAAATCCATAAACGTTGTACCTCGCCTTTATAATTGGCCTCGTTCATCACCCAGCGCTGAATGAGTTCCCCTTCCTGGCCGGCATCCCCGCAGTTGATGACCAGCTCGGCTTTGTCAAATAGCGCTTTTATGATTTTGAATTGCTTTTGGATCCCCGAATTTTGTACCACTTTGGTTTCGAATTTTTCGGGCAGCATCGGCAGGTTGTTCAGATCCCAACTTTTCCAATAGGATTTGTAATCGTTGGGTTCTTTTAAGGTGCATAAATGCCCAAAGGTGTAGGTTACCGCATAGCCATTGCCTTCATAATAGCCATCATGCTTGGTATTGGCTCCCAAAACGGATGCGATTTCGCGTGCTACACTTGGTTTCTCGGCAATACAGACCTTCATTTTCTCCTTCTAATTTAAGGGTGCAAATTAGGAATTTAGATTTTGGTATTAAAGAGAAAGTAGCGGGAGTTATGAACGGTTAGGAATAGAAGAGGAGGTTTTGGGATAAACGAAGCTGTTTTTGCCAATGCATTGTTCATACACTATCCATACACTATCCATACACTATCCATGCTTTATCCATGCCTTTGCCTGGGCTTTGACCCGTCCTGAAATAATTCATCGTCTGAAAGTACAGTTTATTCAAATGGGCATTGGTTACAAACGAGCGCCAGAGGCTATGAATAACAGAAAGGAACTTAGTTTTTGTTTTCTTCTTGGATAATTAATTTTAAGGAGTTGATGTAGTCGGTGTCAAATTCAATTGCTCTTATTTTTTTAGGTTTAAAGCTCATTTCTCCCTCAAATTTTCCTTCGGGACCCAAAAAATCCATTATAAGCTCTTTGTCATTGATTTCGATGAGTCTACCCAGATAAACCGCTTTGTCTGACTTTTTCGTAATCTGAAAAATTTCATATTTATGGGCTAAAAAATGGATAATGGTTTCTAAATCAGTAAGCGGTATTATTTCTTCGGCACTGGTTTTTAGGCCTTTTAATTTAATGACTCTTTCGGTGAATTCATGGTCTTTGTCTTGAGTAATCGATTTTACATTTTTGTTTTTCAAAATCGTATAACCATCAATAATAAAATCAACGGGATTGTTTTTAATCAAAATCCAATCTTCGGTCCAATCAATCAGAAAGCCGGTAAAAAGGTCTTTTTTATCTTCAAATTCAATTGTAATCAATTGACGCAAGTATTTTTCCATGATAGTATGTCGCTTTTCTGAGCAAATATTATTTGATCTCAGTGGTATTTTTAACCTCTCAAGTTAAGAATATTATGGGGAATTTCAAAGTTTTTTATCATATCAAAAGAAAGGCGAAGCGGACCCTTCGCAGCGTTATCACGATTTTTTTGTTGTAATGACTTGTTTATACTTCGTAGAGACTGCTTTTGATTGTGAAATTGTATTATTTGCTCAGTTTGTGCTACGAAGTCGGGAGACTTCGCAGAGCCATCACGATTGTATTTTGTCGTTTTTACTTGTTTATAGTTCGCAGAGCTTGGTTCTAATTTTAGCATACTTTATTTTCCTGTCTTTGTAGATTATTGGAATGGCTACGAAGTCGGGAGACTTCGCAGAGCCATCACGATTGTATTTTGTTGTTTCTACTTGTTTCTACTTTGCAGAGCTTGGTTCTAATTTTAGCATACTTTATTTTCCAGTCTTTGTAGATTATTGGAATGGCTACGAAGTCGGGAGACTTCGCAGAGCCATCATGATTGTATTTTGTTGTTTTTACTTGTTTATACTTCGCAGAGCCATCACGATTATATTTTGTTGTTTTTACTTGTTTCTACTTCGAAGAGCTTGGTTCTAATTTTAGCATACTTTATTTTCCTGTTTTTGTAGATTATTGGAATGGCTACGAAGTCGGGAGACTTCGCAGAGCCATCACGACTGTATTTTGTTGTTTCTACTTCGCAGAGCCATTACGATTGTATTTTGTTGTTTCTACTGGTTTATACTCTGCAGAGTTGGGGTTTTTTTGCCAGAAAAAGAGACAGTGGATAGTCTGAAAAAGCAGCTGAAAAACTTGAAACATCAAATAGAAAACTTTAAATAAAAATTTCGTAATTTTGCACTCCAATAAAAGGACTAAGATTATGTTAGATAGACTTCAAATAGTAAAACAACGTTTCGATGAGATCTCTGATTTGATCATCCAACCGGATGTGATTTCAGATCAGAAGCGTTATGTGCAGCTGAATAAAGAGTATAAGGATCTAAAGGCTTTGGCTGAAAAAAGAGATGAATATGTTCTTTTGATGGCTAATATTGATGAAGCCAACGAAATAATAGCGGATGGAAGTGATGCAGACATGACCGAAATGGCCAAGATGCAACTCGAAGAAGCGAAGGAAAGATTGCCAGAACTGGAGGAAGAAATCAAATTTATGCTGATTCCTAAAGATCCAGAAGATGCTAAGAACGTGATGGTGGAGATTCGTGCCGGTACAGGTGGGGATGAAGCAAGTATCTTTGCCGGAGATTTATTCCGTATGTATACTAAATATTGTGAGAACAGAGGTTGGAGAACTTCGGTTGTGGATATGAATGAAGGAACTTCGGGTGGTTTCAAAGAGGTAATTTTTGAAGTTAGCGGAGAAGATGTTTATGGAACTTTGAAGTTTGAAGCTGGTGTTCATCGTGTGCAGCGTGTTCCTCAAACCGAAACTCAAGGACGTGTTCATACTTCGGCAGCGACTGTTATGGTATTGCCAGAGGCGGAGGAATTTGACGTTCAAATTGATATGAATGATGTGCGTGTGGATTTCTTTTGTTCGTCAGGACCTGGTGGACAATCGGTAAATACAACTAAATCGGCCGTACGTTTGACACACATTCCTACAGGATTAGTGGCGCAATGTCAGGATCAAAAATCACAGCATAAAAATAAAGATAAGGCTTTAACGGTATTGCGTTCCCGTTTGTACGAGCAGGAATTGGCCAAAAAAGAAGCCGAAGATGCTACAAAACGTACTTCACAAGTGAGTTCAGGTGACCGTTCTGCCAAAATACGTACTTACAATTATGCGCAAGGTCGTGTGACGGATCACAGAGTTGGTTTGACATTATACGATTTAGGAAACATCATGAATGGTGATATCCAGAAGATTGTTGACGAGCTACAATTGGTGAACAATATGGAAAAATTAAAGGAAGCTAGCGAAGTTTTCTAAGAAAAAAGAGCAAAGAAAATAGACTATAGAGAATAGAAAAAAGATGCCATACTGAAATTATTTAGTGTGGTATTTTTTTATCAAATAGAATATTATTGTATAGATACTAAGGACGAAAAAATAAAACTTTGCGGTTTAATAATTGGGTATTTTTTAAACCATTAAGACATTAAGTTTCATTCAGCTTAATGTTAATTTGAAATATAAAAAACATTGTGAACTTTGCGGAAAACTTTGCGAACTTTGCGGTTAAACACACAACAATGACAACACAACAACTAATTGAACAAATCAAAATAAAAAAATCATTCCTTTGCGTTGGCTTGGACGTAGATTTAAATAAGATTCCAAAGCATCTTTTAGATTTAGAAGATCCTATTTTTGAGTTCAATAAAGCGATTATTGATGCGACACATGATTTGACGGTTTCTTATAAACCCAATACAGCATTCTTTGAGGCCTATGGTATCAAAGGCTGGATGTCATTGCAAAAAACCATCAACTACATCAACGAAAATTATCCGGATATTTTTACCATTGCCGATGCTAAACGTGGCGATATTGGGAACACTTCGTCGATGTATGCCAAAGCTTTTTTCGAAGATTTGAATTTTGATTCAGTTACGGTAGCTCCTTACATGGGAAAAGATTCGGTGGAACCTTTCTTGGCTTTCGAAGACAAACATACTATAATGTTGGCTTTGACTTCAAACGAAGGCGCTTTTGATTTCCAAACTTTAAAGGTAGATGGAACCCGAGGCGAAGCTAAAGAATTGTACAAACGCGTTTTGGAAACCTCTAAAACATGGAAAAACAGCGAAAACCTAATGTATGTAGTTGGAGCAACCAAAGCCGAATATTTTACTGAAATTCGTAAAATTGTCCCTGACAGTTTCTTGCTTGTTCCCGGTGTGGGAGCGCAAGGAGGAAGCCTTTCTGAAGTTTGCAAATACGGAATGAATGCCAATGTAGGATTGTTAATCAACTCTTCAAGAGGTATTATTTATGCCTCAAACAGCACCGATTTTGCTGAAAAAGCAAGAGAAGAAACCTTAAAAATGCAACAGGAAATGGAAGCGATTATTAGTTTAAAGTTCGAAGTTTAAAAGTTTCAATTTTGTTGGATTGTTCATAAAATATTGTGAACACTATAGATCTTAACTTTTTTAATGGTTTAAGTTTTTAAACATTGAGTTTAACTTTTTGCTTGATCTATTTTTGAGCCATTAAGAGATTAAGCTTCAGTAAATTGCTTTGTATACTTTGCGAAAAACCTAGCGCCCTTTGCGGTTAAACTCAAAATATTTTCAAACTTGAAACAAATAATTTTAGCAGATCAACTTGGAACTCAACATACATTTGAAACTTCGCCTAAGCGAATTATTTCTCTTGTTCCTTCGCAAACGGAATTGTTGTGTGATTTGGGATTGGAGGACAGGCTCGTTGGAATCACTAAGTTTTGCGTACATCCTTATCGTTTAAAAATGACTAAGAAGATAGTTGGCGGAACCAAGAAAGTCCATTTTGAAAAAATCCGTTTGTTGCAGCCGGATATTATTATTTGTAACAAAGAGGAGAACAGCAAGGAGATTGTTGAGGAATTGCGTAAAATATGCCCGGTTTGGGTTACGGATATCATTACGATTGAAGACAATTTCAGGATGATCAGTGATTTTGGGCAGCTATTCAATTGTAGAATCGAAGCCCAAAAATGGAAGGACAAATTGGCTTTTGCCTTGAGCGATTTTAGAAATTTCATCAAAGACAAACGAATTATAAAAGCAGCTTATTTTATTTGGAAAAATCCCTATATGGTTGCCGGTTCAAACAATTTCATCAATGAGTTACTGAGGTTAAATCATTTTGAAAATGTATATGAAAACAAAGGGAGGTATCCGGAAATAAATATTGAAAAAATGCAAGAAGAGGGGAATCCTGAGATCGTTTTTCTTTCCTCGGAGCCTTTTCCTTTTAAAAAAGAAGATGGCTATGAAATAGCACAATTTGTTCCTAATGCTCCAATTGTTTTGGTAGACGGAGAAATGTTTTCCTGGTATGGAAGTCGTCTTTTAAAAGCCTTTGACTATTTTAAAAAGCTACATAATACTTTATCAATTTAAAATCCTACAGCAGTGATTAATTATACCATTTATGAAAATAAAAACAGCCAGCAGTGGGTGACTTTTGTCCACGGGGCAGGTGGGAGTTCCTCTATTTGGTTCAAACAAATCAGGGATTTTCAGAAACAGTATAATGTTTTGTTGTTAGATTTACGCGGGCATGGCAATTCAAAACCTTCACTTAAAACAGCGCTTAAACAGAAATATACTTTTTCGGCTTTGGCCAATGATATTTTGGAAGTTTTGGACTTTCTCCAAATTCAGAAATCTCATTTTGTAGGGATATCTTTGGGAACCATTTTAATCAGACAATTGGCTGAAATGTATCCGGAAAGAGTGCAAAGTATGGTTTTAGGAGGTGCGATTTTAAAAATGAATTTCCGTTCGCAGGTATTAATGCGATTGGGCAATGCTTTTAAATATGTTTTGCCTTATCTCGTTTTGTATCGTTTTTTTGCTTTTGTAATCATGCCTAAAAAGAATCACAAACAATCCCGTTTGCTTTTTATCAATGAGGCCAAGAAATTATATCAAAAAGAGTTCATCAAATGGTTTAAACTCACGGCCGAAATTAATCCTGTCCTGAAATGGTTTCGTCAGG
Organism: Flavobacterium acetivorans; assembly: GCF_020911885.1. Taxonomy (NCBI): domain Bacteria; kingdom Pseudomonadati; phylum Bacteroidota; class Flavobacteriia; order Flavobacteriales; family Flavobacteriaceae; genus Flavobacterium; species Flavobacterium acetivorans. Next base: position 3,488,082 of record NZ_CP087132.1, on the reverse strand, counting down.
TGGAACTAAATATTCCTACGCTTTATGTTATGGGTGAAGAAGATTACATGTTTTTGCCTTCCGTTCGAAAAGTGGTAGCGGCTCATTATAAATCCTCAAAGCTATTTGTGATTGAAAACTGTGGACATGTGGTTAATGTAGAGCAACCAAATGTTTTTAATACTGCAGTGTTGTCTTTTATGAAAACTACAAAATAAAAATGCCGACATCCTAAAATGTCGGCAAATTTTTAACTAACCAAAACCAATATAATAAATAACCAGTTTATTACTCTGCAAAGATCGTATATAAGTCCTTGTTTGGCTGTTAATATTTTGTTATTAGTTTGTTGTTTATTAGTTAAGTTTTTTTTGAATTTTAGCATTCTCTCAATGATGACGGTATAAGCGGTGATTTAAGTTATAGAATCTAAACTTCAAAAAGCGATTTTAAAACTGAAAACAAAGCAGATTGCGAGCAATTATTAAACCTTGCTTTTAGTAAAACACCACCGTTTTATTCTCGAATACCATCACTTTCCTTTCCGAATGGAGTTTTATGGCTCTGGCCAAAACCGTGCGTTCTAAGTCGCGTCCTTTCATGATGAAATCTTCCACCGAATTGCTGTGAGAAACACGGCTGATGTCCTGCTCGATAATTGGGCCTTCATCCAGTTCCTCAGTCACATAATGACTGGTTGCGCCAATGATTTTTACCCCTCTTTTAAATGCCGAATGGTAGGGCTTGGCACCCGGAAAAGCGGGCAGAAACGAATGGTGGATATTGATGATTTTGTTTTTGTAAAGTGCAATTAATTTAGGTGTAATGATTTGCATGTAACGCGCCAAAACAATAAAGCTAATCTGATATTGTTGTAATAATTCGATTTGGCGTTTTTCCCCTTCCTCTTTATCGTCTTTTGTAAACGGGACATGATAAAATGGAATATTAAATTGATCTGCAATAGGTTTTAAATCGATGTGATTGCTGATAATCAGCGGAATTTCGATGTCTAATTCACCGGCGCTGTAACGCCCTAAAATATCAAAAAGGCAATGATTGTATTTGGATACAAACAAGGCCATTTTAGGTTTTACTTCCTTGTTGTAAAATTCCCATGACATATGGAAATCCTTGGCTATGGTATTTTCAAAATCATTTTTTATCGAAGCCAAAGGAATGGAAGCGTTGGTCAGTTCGCTTTCCAGTCGCATAAAAAACACATTTTGTTCCACATCAACATGCTGGTCAATGTAGGTAATGTTTCCTTCTACTTTTAAGATGAAATTAGTCACTGCGGCTATGATTCCTTTTTGGTCTTTGCAATGAATGAGCAGGGTAATTTGTTGCATTTTTGGTTAGTTTTTTGGCAATAAATAAGAATTAAATCTTCTTGTCCTGCATAGCAAATACTTTTTGTAACAAGGTTGAGGTTCTTGCGCTTAGGTTTGTTCTGATATTTTTTTCTTCAACAGCCACCATTTTAAAAACGCCATTCATCGCCTGATTGGTCACATAATCTGTCAAATCAGGATTTACCTTGTTAACTAATGGAATACTATTGTACTTAGTGATAATGTTGGCCCAAACTTTGTCGGCTCCTACCTTGGAAAAGGAATTTTTAATCACCGGATTGAATTTTCCGTACAGCGCAGTGGAAGTGCTATTTTGCAAATAATTTGTAGCTGAACTTTCATTCCCCATCAAAATTCCTCTGGCATCAGCAAATGACATGTTTCTTACGGCATCGACAAAAATAGGAGTAGCTTCTTTCACGGCATCTTCGGCAGCGCGGTTCAATACTTTTAAGCCTTCATCGGCCAAGGCGCTCATCCCAATTCTTCTCAAGCCTGTATCTACTTTTCGTAACTCTTCCGGCAATAGGATTTTTACAGCCTCATTTTTATAAAAACCATCCGTAGCGGTTAGTTTTGTTACCTGTTTCGAAATTCCGTTGTTCAAAGCTTCTTTTAATCCGCCAGATATGTCCACCAATCCCATGCCTTGGGTTTGTGGTAATTGATTCATTACTTGTTGCATTTCGGCACAGCCAAAAAGAGAAAATACTACTGTTAAAATTAAAAATCGTTTCATGTTTGTTTATTAAGAGGTTGCTTCACCTTAGTTTACTAAAAAGGTTCGAGTCAAAAATACTATTTAATTCAAAAACAAAGGCATAATTTTGGTTAGAAGCGCAAACTTTAGTTTGTATTTGGAAACAATAGTCCCGCTGTATGCTCTATCTTCGCTGATTGCCTCGTTCCTTGCAATGGCAGCGAAGGATGCCGCTCCCATCGGGGCTAATAAGAAAGATTAGTGCTTTTTTATTAACAAGTCTAAGGAACACTGAACAATCATTAAAAAAATTTGTAAATTGCAGCACTAAAATTATCATATTCTCAAAATGAATCCAGAAACACCATACATTCCTAAAAATAAAGTAAGAATTGTTACCGCAGCCTCTCTTTTTGACGGTCATGATGCGGCCATCAATATCATGAGAAGAATTATTCAATCTACAGGGGTAGAGGTAATTCATCTTGGCCATGATCGTAGTGTCGAAGAAGTGGTGAATACCGCTATTCAGGAAGATGCCAATGCGATTGCGATGACTTCCTATCAGGGAGGACATAACGAGTATTTTAAATACATGTATGACTTGCTAAAGGAAAAAGGGGCGGGACATATTAAGATTTTTGGTGGTGGTGGTGGTGTAATTTTGCCTTCTGAAATAGCTGAATTACAGGCTTATGGAATTTGTCGTATTTATGCGCCGGATGATGGTCGTTCTATGGGATTACAAGGAATGATTAATGATTTGGTAGAACGTTCTGATTTTCCTACCGGAGATAAATTAACAAATGAACTTGAAGAATTAGAATCTAAAAATCCAACGGCGATTGCAAGAATCATATCCGCAGCGGAGAATTTTCCAGAAGTGGCAAAGCCCGCTTTAGATGCTATTCATAAAATGAACGAAAATTGCAAAACTCCAGTTCTGGGTATTACAGGAACTGGTGGTGCAGGGAAGTCCTCTTTGGTTGATGAACTAGTGCGTCGTTTTTTAATCGATTTTCCGGAAAAAACAATTGGTTTGATTTCTGTAGACCCGTCCAAACGTAAAACAGGTGGGGCGCTATTGGGAGATAGAATCCGAATGAATGCCATCAATAATTCGAGAGTTTATATGCGTTCATTGGCTACGCGTCAATCGAATTTAGCATTGTCTAAATATGTTGCCGATGCGATTCAAGTAATTAAAGCGGCTAAATATGATATTATAATCCTTGAAACTTCAGGAATTGGTCAATCGGATACAGAGATTATGGATCATTCTGATGTTTCCTTATATGTAATGACACCAGAATTTGGTGCCGCAACCCAATTGGAAAAGATCGATATGCTTGATTTTGCCGATTTGGTTGCCTTGAATAAATTTGATAAACGAGGCGCATTGGACGCTATTCGTGATGTTAAAAAACAATACCAACGCAATCATAATCTATGGGATGTGAATCCGGATGAAATGCCGGTTTTTGGCACTATCGCTTCCCAGTTCAATGATCCGGGAATGAATACGCTCTACAAGGCGATCATGGATAAAGTGGTGGAGAAAACGAATTCTGATTTGAAATCAACTTTCCAAATCACGCGTGAAATGAGTGAGAAGATTTTTGTTATTCCGCCACATAGAACGCGTTATTTGTCTGAAATTGCCGAAAGCAACCGTAAATATGATGAAATTGCCTTAAGCCAAGAGCAAGTTGCCCAAAAATTATACGGAATTTTCAAAACTCTGGAAACGGTTTCGGGAAAAGTCACCGTTCTTACTAAAGCAGGAATTGATGATACATCTGTATTACCAAGCGCTATTGTTGAACATGACGAAAATAGGATTTTTCTAAATCTTTTATTAAATCAGTTTGATAAAGTCAAAATGGATTTAGATTCGTACAACTGGGAAATTATATTGACTTGGGACGAAAAAGTAAATAAATATAAAAATCCGGTTTATACTTTTAAAGTTCGTGATCGCGAAATAAAGATGGCCACGCATACGGAGTCACTTTCGCATTCTCAGATTCCAAAAATTGCTTTACCAAAGTATCAGGCTTGGGGAGATATTCTACGCTGGTGTTTGCAGGAAAATGTTCCTGGAGAATTTCCTTTCACTGCTGGTTTGTATCCTTTTAAACGCGAAGGCGAAGATCCATCTCGTATGTTTGCTGGAGAAGGCGGACCGGAAAGAACAAACAAACGTTTTCATTATGTGAGTGCGGGATTACCAGCAAAACGATTGTCAACAGCTTTTGATAGCGTGACCTTGTATGGAAATGATCCGCATCTTCGTCCGGATATTTACGGAAAAATAGGTAATGCCGGGGTTTCTATCTGTTGTTTGGATGATGCCAAAAAACTGTATTCCGGCTTTGACTTGGTCCACGCCATGACTTCGGTGAGTATGACCATCAATGGACCGGCACCTATGTTGTTGGGATTTTTTATGAATGCAGCTATTGATCAGCAATGTGAATTGTACATCAAAGCGAATGGTTTAGAGCAAGAAGTTGAAGCTAAAATAGCTAAAATATACAAAGATAAAGGGGTAGAAAGACCGCATTATCAGGGGGAATTACCCGAAGGGAATAATAGTTTAGGTTTGTTTCTTCTGGGCGTAACCGGAGATGAGGTTTTGCCTTTGGAAGTTTATAATGAAATCAAAGCAAGGACTTTGTCTCAAGTGCGTGGAACGGTTCAGGCGGATATTTTGAAAGAAGATCAGGCCCAAAATACCTGTATTTTCTCGACCGAATTTGCTTTGCGATTGATGGGTGACGTGCAAGAATATTTTATTACTAAGAATGTAAGGAACTTTTATTCGGTTTCAATTTCAGGTTATCATATTGCCGAAGCAGGTGCCAATCCAATTACACAATTGGCTTTCACGCTTTCAAACGGTTTCACTTATGTGGAATATTATTTGAGCCGAGGAATGAATATCAATGATTTTGGTCCAAATTTATCATTCTTTTTCTCAAATGGTGTCGATCCGGAATATGCAGTAATCGGTCGTGTGGCGCGTAGAATTTGGGCGAAAGCCATGAAAAACAAATACGGAGCTAACGAAAGAGCCCAAATGTTGAAATACCATATTCAAACATCAGGTCGTTCTTTGCACGCGCAGGAAATTGATTTCAATGATATTCGTACGACTTTGCAAGCTTTGTATGCCATTTATGATAACTGTAATTCCTTGCATACCAATGCTTATGACGAAGCAATTACTACACCAACCGAAGAATCAGTACGTCGTGCCATGGCGATTCAGTTGATTATTAATAAAGAATTGGGTCTGGCTAAAAACGAAAACCCAATCCAAGGCGCTTTTATCATCGAAGAATTGACTGATTTGGTTGAAGCGGCAGTCTTACAGGAATTTGACCGAATTACAGAGCGTGGTGGTGTGCTTGGCGCGATGGAAACCATGTACCAGCGTTCTAAAATTCAGGAAGAAAGTTTGTATTATGAAACTCTGAAACATACGGGTGAGTTTCCAATTATTGGAGTGAATACCTTTTTGAGTTCCAAAGGTTCCCCAACAGTTATTCCTGCCGAAGTAATCAGGGCTACCGAAGAAGAAAAGCAATACCAAATCACAATGTTGGATCATTTGCACCAAGCGAACCACGATAAAGTAGATCAAGAATTGAAAGCTATTCAAGAGGCAGCCATTAAAAATGAAAACCTATTCGAATATTTAATGGAAGCAACCAAAGTTTGTTCGTTAGGGCAAATCACAGCGGCCTTGTTTGAAGTAGGCGGGCAATATAGAAGAAATATGTAGATAAAAAGCGTGTGACTTGCTAATCCCATTTTAAAAAAAGCATCACAGCTTTACAGCAATATTCAATCAGAATTTTAAAGACCTTTCAGTGATGAAAGGTCTTTTTTATTTTAGCGATATGGTTTTGAAAGCCAAAAGTTGGATCTGTTATTTCTCGATTTTTAAATTTTGGATTGCAGTTGGTAATTAGTACTAAGTTAATTATTGGGCGTGGCATCATTCTTACAATGTATTGATAATGAGTATTTTAACAAAATAACAACAAAGTATAAGTTATTGATAATCAAGCAATTGATGTTAATTTTGATTACAAGCTTAATTGGCATATTTCTTTTTCAAAAGTTTTAATTTATTTTTAGTAGAGAATTCGTTTCGACGTTTGTGAAATGTATTGAATTTCAATTCTATAGAATTGCTTTACGGCCGCTAGATTTTCATTAAAATAAGCTTTAGCGAAGTAAAAGTGAATCTTTTATTCTAATTAAAGCAAATGTTTACTACCTATGAAAAGTGTAATTATTTCCAATTTTCATCCTATTCAGGTTGGTACCTTAATCGACCAGGCAAAGCTCAATCAGTACACCAAGTTTTTATATTATCATTTTCAAAACCTACCTAAGATAGATGCTTCAGGGAATGAGGTTAATGAGGAGGAGTCGGTTAGTTTTAAGTTTATTTCGGATCAGGTGGACAAGTATTCCGTTTCTCCGGAAAGCATTAATTGCAGGCAAAGTATTATTTTTGAAGAAGTTGAAGATTTTATTGAAAATATAATGGAAATCACTTCTCCTTCGGAATATCATTTCCCAAGTGGTTTTGAAGTCAAGTCAGGCAATTATTTTGGACCAAAGATTGAAGTTCGAATGGAGTGGTTTAAAAGAAAAATGGGTTTTGTTTTCGACGAATTTTATTCTAAAACAAGCAGTAAACCTGAAAACTTAATACATGTCACTTGTTCCGGTTATTCTTCGCCCAGTGTTGCTCAGGAAGCGGTAATAGAGAGAAAGTGGGAAACGGTTCAGGTTACGCACTCCTACCACATGGGGTGTTATGGTGCTTTTCCGGCCATACGTACCGCTAGTAGCTTGATTTGTGCCAGTAAAAGTAACGGCAGGGCCGATGTGGTGCATACGGAATTATTGTCGGCGCATTTGAATTTAACAGAATTTTCCTCTGCCAATACGATGATTTGTTCACTATTTGCGGATGGTTTTATAGGCTATTCTTTATATGAGGAGCAGTCATTCCTGAATGATGCTAGTATTCCAGAGAAAAAAGGATTGCGAATTTTGGCCTCTCACGAGGTAATTATCCCAGATTCTTTGGAAGATATGTCTTGGGATTTAGGAGAGTATAATTTTTTGATGACACTTTCTAAACGGGTGCCTGTTTTTATTCGTAAAAACATCAAATCTTTTCTAACAGCCCTTTGTAAAAAAGCTAATGTTGATCTTGAAGAACAGAAGGCCAATATGCATTTTGCCATCCATCCCGGTGGGCCTAAAATTATTGACTATGTTGTTGGAGAAATTGGTTTGTCAAGAGAACAGGCGCATTGGTCTTATGAAGTGTTACGTGGACATGGAAACATGTCTTCGGCCACCATCCCGCATATTTTTAACGAAATTATAAATGACCCTAATATTCATTCGGGAACTAAAATTGTGGCTATGGCATTTGGACCGGGTCTTACCGCTACCGGATTGCTGCTTGAAAAAATCTGATTTTTTAAGTAAAATATAGCTTGTTAAAGCGACTAAATTGCAATAGAGATTGTTTTTTAAGTAGTTAACATTTCATAAACAAGAATTAGAACAAAGAAGAATAAAACGGAGATTAGAGTCTAAAAAAAGAACATCATATTGTTTTTTTTGATCGTTACTCTATTAAATCAGCAAAAGACCTTTTCAGCAATGAAAGGTCTTTTTTTTTTCATTTGATACAGTTGGACCACTTTTTTGGAAAAGAACAGTAAACAGGTGTTAAAACCGTTGATTTTTACTTTTAAAACTAATAAAAGAGGTTCATTTAGTAAATTTAAAATTATGTATCGCTTTGGATGTTTTTTAATTTTAAGAACATTTTTTTTTGTTAAAAAATGAGAATCTATCAAATTAATTTTTAGAAATTTAACATTATTTTAATATTGACATTTTCTCGGTACGATTAATACTAATAATCTAATTATCAGTAAGTTAACCTTATATTTATTGTTAATATTTCATTGGTGTAATGCTTTTCTTAGCGTACCTTGTTCTTTGTCGTAAAAAAAAGAATTTAGTCTTGTTTAGCCTAATTCCTTTCTCTTTTTTTTGCTAAACCCTTAAATTTGAGTGTATAGAAATACAGTTCAATTGGCCTTATGGATTAACTAATAATTCAGAAAAAAGGGTAGCCTATTTTAGCTGCCATTAAAAAAGAGCTTTTGAGACAATGATTCTATGTGAATTTATTTTTTAAGTTTCTTCCCCAAGTTTTGAAACTTATTTTTTAACCTTCTCTGCTTTATTTAAAAAATGTTAATCGTTTTACTATTTATAATTTTTTGACAGAAGGATTTTAATTTCTTTACTATTGAAATAGTCCTTTGATTGATAGTGTACTTCAAGAGTTTTTTGAAGTTTTCTTTTCTGTAGCGGCTTTTCTTCCCCAAGTTTGAAAATGCTTATTTTAACCTTTTGCTCACTCCTAACCTTAAAAGTCATTTGTCAATAATGACTCTTTGATTGATAAAGGATTTCAGGGCTAATGCAATCAATAGTCCGTCCTTTGGATGATGGTATACTTCATAAGGTGTTTTATGAAGGAAATTCTTTTAAGAGCGTTCACCTCAATTCTCTCAATCGCCTACTCAATAATAACTTATGGCATAAAAATACTATTACTATGAAAAATATTATTTTTTACACGATTAAAAGTGTACTGAAATACTGGTACGCTTTTTCCTGCTGTCTCAAAGCAGGTTTTTCGAGCTTTTTTTGGACGAATGCGTTCTCTAAAAAGCTCTTTTTTTATGGTTCATTGCTGCTTTTAGTATTTGGTTTTACGACTACTACTTATGGACAGCTTGTTGGGGGTGCCGCTGTCAAGGCCAATTTTGGTATTGAGGCCGATGCCTATGCCAATCTGCTGCAGTTTGGTAATCTTGGTGGTGGTCAGAATACCGATGACTGGTTCAATCATACCTATGTAGGTACAGGTAAGGGTGTGATAGATGAAACTAATGCTGCTGGTTTGAGAACTTCGGTTCTAGCCAATAATAATTTTTCCTTTACCAAAGGGCAATCTGTAACCACTGCAGCTCCGGGATTTCCCTATCCTATAGTTGATGGTTATTTATGGATTGATTCGGTATATGGCAGGGATACTAACTCTGCTCAGGGGAATAGTGATAGCAGTATTTTTACCAGTACCGCTGATAAAAATTCAGATAATCCGATTACCTGGAGTCTAGGAAGTGGAAGTGTTCCCCAAAAAGATGATATTATTGATGTTATGGCGCATTTAAGAGGGACAAATCCGCATGATCCTGCCGATAATCCGGGTTTCCCTATTGATGACAGACCTTTTGATGTGCTGTGGGCCTATGCTGCGGCTACACTCAGATCTACTGATGGAAGTAAACATATAGATTTCGAATTCTTCAGAACTTTGGTTACTTATACTCAAGGCGATACTGCTTTTGGAAATACTGGTAGTGATGGAGGTCGTACTGCCTTTACTTTTAATGCTGACGGTAGTGTCAATGTTCCAGGAACTATTATCGTTTCCATTGACTATGAAGGAGGAGGATCTAAACCCGATGTTAGAATCAGGGTATGGATGGAGGAATCTGTTTTTAATGGCTTAAATTCATTGCCTGGCCGACCTTTTACGGTGGTACCTGGTACTTTTGTAAAAGGAGAGCAAAGCGGAAATTTTGGTTATGGACGTATTGTTTCCAATGACCCTGCTGATGTAGAGAATATTTTTGGAAGAGTTAATACAGAAGACACAACTTTAGGCCCACCATGGGGAACTATTGAGGGATCTACAGCGACTTTTTTCGATCATTATCAAATTCTTCAACATGTAGAAATCGGGATTAATCTGACTGCTTTTGGATTGGACAGAAAAGGACCAGGCTCTGGGCCTTGTGCCAATGTATTAGGTAGTTTATTGGTTAAAACCCGTAGTTCTGCCGGTGGACAGTCTGATTCTTTTACCAGTGAGCAAAAAGATTTTGCTGGGCCGTTCCCATTTGGAAACACGGTTCAACCAGAGGTAAGTATTAATGTTGATCGTGCTATTACTTGTATTAATCCAGATGCAACGATTACTGCTACGGGAGTTAAACCTCTAGGTGCTACTGTTGCTTTTTATGGACCGGATCCAACTCCTGGAAATAAAGATGACGGTATAGGGCCATTGATTCCGGCCGAAGATTCGGAACCTGATCTAAATCGTTTAGTTACTGCAGGTGGTGTATATGCTGCGGTTGTTTCGGTACCTGGATTTGCAGGCTGTACTGCTACAAGTTATGTAACCGTTTTAGAAGATAAAGTGCCACCAACAGCCAGTGATTCTCATGTCAATGTTAAGTGTAATGGTGGATCAGACGGTTCAGTAACAGTAACTTTTAGTGGAGGTACGGCACCTTATGAAGTTAATTTTAACGGTGGTGGCTTTGTAACTCAAACTTCGCCAAAAACATATACTGGTCTTACAGCTGGAACTTATCCTTGGATTGTAAGAGGTGCTAATGGTTGTATCATTGAAGGTTCTGAAACCATTACTGAGCCAACTGCTCTCGCAGCCAGTGATGCTCATACTAATGTAGCTTGCAACGGAGGATCTGATGGTTCCGTTACGGTTACTTTCAGTGGAGGAACCAGTCCTTATATGGTCAACTTCAACGGTGGTGGTTTTGCAACTCAAACTTCGCCTAAAGTTTATTCAGGACTTATTGCAGGTACTTACACATGGGTAGTGAAAGATGCCAATGGATGCGAGCAATCCGGTTCAGAAACCGTAGGACAGCCAACGGCACTTACAGCTACTGATGCCCATACTGATGTAAATTGTAATGGAGGTAGTGATGGTACGGTTACTATTACTTTTGCTAATGGTAGCACTCCATATACCGTAAGCTTCAATGGAGGTGCTTTTACAGCACAGACTTCACCAAAAGTATATTCAGGACTTGCAGCGGGTACATACCCTTGGACGGTGAGAGATGATCATGGTTGTGAATTGTCAGGCTCAGAAACCGTGGGACAACCAACCGCTCTTGCAGCCAGTGATGCTCATACTAATGCATCTTGTAATGGAGTAGCCGATGGTTCCGTTACTGTTACTTTCAGTGGTGGTACAGCTCCTTATATGGTGAACTTCAATGGAGGCGGATTTGTGACGCAAACTTCCCCTAAACTTTATTCAGGATTGGTAGCGGGTACTTATTCATGGATCGTAAAAGATGCCAATGGATGTGAACAATCCGGTTCAGAAACAGTGGGTCAACCAACTGATCTTGCAGCCAGTGATGCTCATGTTGATGTAAGTTGTAATGGAGGAACTGATGGTTCCGTAACAGTTACTTTTAGTGGTGGTACGGCTCCTTATATGGTGAACTTTAACGGCGGTGGATTTGCAACTCAAACTTCGCCTAAAGTTTATTCAGGACTTATTGCAGGTACTTACACATGGGTAGTGAAAGATGCCAATGGATGCGAGCAATCCGGTTCAGAAACCGTAGGACAGCCAACGGCTCTTGTCGCCAGTGATGCTCATATTGATGTGAGTTGTAATGGTGGCGCCGATGGTTCAGTAACAGTCACTTTTAGTGGCGGTACAGCTCCTTATATGGTCAACTTTAATGGTGGTGGTTTTGTAACACAAACATCCCCTAAACTTTATTCAGGACTGGCAGCCGGTACTTATTCATGGACAGTAAAAGACGCTCATGGATGTGAACAAACCGGTTCAGAAACAGTTGGGCAACCAACCGCTCTTACAGCCAGTGATGCTCATACTAATGCATCTTGTAATGGAGTAGCCGATGGTTCCGTTACTGTTACTTTCAGTGGTGGTACAGCTCCTTATATGGTGAACTTCAATGGAGGCGGATTTGTGACGCAAACTTCCCCTAAACTTTATTCAGGATTGGTAGCGGGTACTTATTCATGGATTGTAAAAGATGCCAATGGATGTGAACAATCCGGTTCAGAAACAGTGGGTCAACCAACTGATCTTGCAGCCAGTGATGCTCATGTTGATGTAAGTTGTAATGGAGGAACAGATGGTTCCGTAACAGTTACTTTTAGTGGTGGTACGGCTCCTTATATGGTGAACTTCAATGGCGGTGGATTTGTAACACAAAGCTCTCCCAAACTTTATTCAGGACTGGCGGCAGGTACTTATTCATGGACAGTAAAAGATGCTCATGGATGTGAACAAGCCGGTTCAGAAACTGTTGGACAGCCAGCTGCTCTAATAGCCAGTGATGCTCATGCCGATGTGAATTGTAATGGAGGATCTGATGGTTCAGTCACTATTACTTTTAGCGGTGGTACAGCTCCTTATATGGTGAATTTTAATGGTGGTGGATTTGTAACACAAAGCTCTCCTAAACTTTATTCAGGGCTGGCAGCAGGTACTTATTCATGGACAGTAAAAGATGCTCATGGATGTGAACAATCCGGATCAGAAACAGTAGGACAACCAACTGCCCTTACGGCTACTGATGCCCATACTGACGTGAGTTGTAATGGTGGAACTGATGGTAGTGTAACAATTACCTTTGGCAATGGTACTACTCCTTATACAGTGAGCTTTAATGGAGGTGCTTTTACTGCACAAACTTCACCAAAAGTTTATTCAGATCTAGCAGCGGGTACTTACCCATGGACTGTAAGAGATGATCACGGATGTGAATTGTCAGGCTCAGAAACAGTAGGACAACCAACTGCCCTTATGGCTAGTGATGCTCATGTTGATGTAAGTTGTAATGGAGGAACTGATGGTTCAGTAACAGTCACTTTTAGTGGCGGTACCGCACCTTATATGGTGAACTTCAATGGTGGCGGATTTGTAACGCAAACATCTCCTAAACTTTATTCAGGATTGGCAGCAGGTAGTTATTCATGGATCGTAAAAGACGCTCATGGATGTGAACAATCCGGATCAGAAACAGTAGGACAGCCTACCGCTCTTACCGCTAGTGATGCTCATGTTGATGTAAGTTGTAATGGAGGAACTGATGGTTCAGTTACTGTTACTTTCAGTGGCGGTACGGCTCCTTATATGGTGAACTTCAATGGTGGCGGATTTGTAACGCAAACATCTCCTAAACTTTATTCAGGATTGGCAGCAGGTAGTTATTCATGGATCGTTAAAGACGCTCATGGATGTGAGCAATCCGGATCAGAAACAGTAGGACAACCTACCGCTCTTATAGCCAGTGATGCTCATACAGAAGTGACTTGTCTTGGAGATTCTGACGGTTCCGTTACTCTTACTTTCAGCGGCGGTACAGCTCCTTATATGGTGAACTTTAATGGCGGTGGCTTTGTAACAGAAAGTTCACCAAAAGTTTATTCAGGACTGGCAGCGGGTAGTTATTCATGGATCGTAAAAGATGCCCATGGATGTGAACAATCCGGTTCAGAAGTAATAGCTGAAGGTCCATCATGTGCTGCGGGTATATGTACTTATACACAAGGAGCTTATGGTAATTCTGGAGGTAAATACTGTGACGGAACAGTAGGAGGAATTTCTACTGCGAATTTAATTACTCAGGCATTGACTAATGCGGGAGGCTCTATTATCATAGGTAAAAACAGTCAAACTGTTACTATGTCTTTACCAGATGCTGTTAGTTGTATTATTAGCGTATTGCCAGGCGGAGGTAAAGCCAGAGAACTTGATGGAGGTAATGTAAGTATTTGTTCATTGCCGGCTTCTTATTTGAAAAATGGCCGAATCAACAACGTACTTCTTTCTCAAACCATTGCTATGGCATTGAATGTAAATATAACCAGTCCGTCTGATTTAGGCAGTTTTGTATTGCAAGCAGGTACTTTGGCAACAGCCAAACCTGATGGCGGATGTGGATCTGATATTCCGAAAGCAAGAGTTTGTGGTCATTATGAAGGCGATATTTGGGTGCCAACTGTAAATGAGTATACTCGTAGAACATTCAGTGCTGCTGTTATTAATGCTATTAATGGTGATAAAACAGTTGCCGGATTGTTAGACTTAGCAAATCGTGCCTTAGCTAATGCTGACGGCATTAAAAACTCTGAGGGCGGTGCATCATTATCTGATATTGCTGGTGCTGTTGGCGCTATTAATGAAGTATTTGACGAATGTGCTATATTCATCGGTTGGGATGTTCCCGAATGTCCTAAAGGAGAACAATCATCGCTTTCTAGTACAGAACTTGCTGGTTTTACCGCTAGTCCAGTTCCGTTCAAAGATCAACTGACCATTAGATATGATTTTGATTATCAGTCTGACGTGAAAATTGAAGTGTTTAATACACAAGGGAATCTAGTGTATTCTAAAAATGACACTAATAGTTACTTAAATAAAAATGTCATGCTTGATCTCAATGTGAATAGAGGACAAGAGCAAGTTTTTATTGTAAAATTGACTACTGATAGAGGTAGCAGTTCTAAAAAAGTAATGTCTTCAGAATAGTAGTATTAATTTCTAATCCTATAAAATATAGAGTAAGGATTAGGTAGTAAGATTAAACCCCGAAAGCTATACTTTCGGGGTTTATTTATAGTTTTTTATACTTTCTTAAAGTTGTTTAAAGAACAGTATCCACCCCAGCAACTACATCAATCCAATAAATTCTGATTGAAGTATTGAGGAAGAAGATTGTGAAGTTCTGAAGATTTGGTGTCGTTGATATTTTCAAGGACATGATGTAGCCATTTGGATGGATTGATATTATTTTTCTTGCAGCTGGCAAAAAACGAATAATACATGGCAATATCCTTTGCAGCTTGGTGTGAACCTGCAAAAAGATAATTTTTTCTTCCCAAGGCCAAGGGTCGAATGGTATTTTCAACCTGATTGTTGTCAATATGCAGATTTCCGTCTTTTAGATAAGCCATCAAACTGTCCCAACGTTTCAAGCAATAATTGTAGGCCTTGCCCAGCGGACTTTTGGGTAATTCTAATTTTGACTGCACTGCAATGTAGTTCCCTATTTCGTTAAGTAAGGGATGTGATTCTTTTAATCTTAAAGCATATTTTTCCTGGATTGAAAAGTTTTCAGAAGTGGCTTTTCGTTCAATTTCATATAGCTTTTGGATAAGCAACATCACGTGCGAAGCATTTGCTTTGTTATAATCCAATGCTTTTTCAAAATAACGGCGCGCATGTGCCCAACAAGCTATCTGTGTGACGTTTTCTTTGAGTGCAAATTGCGGATATACTCCATAACCATCGGTTTGAAGATAACCTACAAAATCGTTTAACATTTCCAAAGGGCCTTCGCTGCCGCGTCCTTTTCGATAATCAAAATACACACTTTTGGGTATAGGCGCGTGATACACCCACATAAATCCAGTATGTGTTGCGCCTTTTTTATCTGTGTCCTGTACTTTTATTGGGGATTCATCCGCCTGAAGATAACCGTTTTTCAGCGTATGCTGTCGGTGACATTCGTACAAGGGTCGAAGTAATTGGGATACTAATCTTACCCATGAATCGACCGTAGAAGAAGGTATATCGACTCCTTCTCTTGAAAATCGCTGTATCTGTCGGTAAAGCGGAAGGTGATCCACAAACTTATCGGTGATGATTTGAGTCAAAAGATGGGTTCCAGCAATACATTTTGGAATCGGACGAAAATCGAGAGAGGCAATTTTGACTTGCTGGTTTCCTTTTTCATCCACCGGGGCAACATATTTATTTCGGATGTAACGGTTGATGAACAATTTTGCGGGAGTATATTCCAATTCATCAGTAATTTCCTGACCAATGCATTTCAATCCTTCTACATTTTCAGTCGGTTCCAAAATGATTTCGTTTACCGCAAGGTGCGATGGTAAAGCCATACGGCCTTGATGCTTTTTGCTTGCTTTTTCGCGTTCGTAAGTGATTTGCTCTTTTACCGATTCAACGGCTTGTGCTACTTCTTGCTCATCGATTTCAAAAGGAATGGCTAATTGCTCCGGATTTTCACTGGCGATGAAACGTTCTTTCTTAGAACCGTACATTGCTCTTTTGAACTGTTCAATCTGGAATTTTAGATAACTAACCTCTTGTTCAAGTTTCGTGGCTACAATCTCTAATTTTTCGGTTTTGGATTCTAATTTATTAGATTTGGATTCTAATTTGGAATTCGCTTTTATTTGACTTTTGAGTAATTTCAAAAGTTCGTCTTTAGAGTAATTATCAAACAAATCTGGTGCGTTTTCCATGCTTCAAAAATAAGAAAACAACAGTAAAAATGCAAAATTTCAAAGGTATTTACGATTATTTTTCGGCTGTTTTGTATCTCTTTTTTTGCTTGAAATCTCTCAATTTAAGACCACCCAAAACCAGTAGCAATTCCTCTCTTTTTAATTCCCTTGAAACCGAATCGCTTGTCAAAAAATCAAACCTTCCTTGTTCTAGTCGTTTGTAGAAAATCGCAAATCCGTCGCCGTCCCAATACAGCAGTTTGATATGGGTTTTGGATTTGTTCAAAAAAACAAAAACATCGCCCGTTTGAGGGTTTTGGTTCAGATAATTCCGAACCAAGCCCGAAAGTCCGTCAAAACCCTTTCGCATATCCACCAAAGTACAGCACATGTGATAGCGAACACCTGCACTCAAGCCCAGCATCAGTAAATCGTAATGGTGATTCCTCCAGGAAGATCGATTCGCATGGTTTTCTGATCTATCTCTTTTGAGGCTGACTGTTTTTTATCTTTTCTCGGGCTATCCGAAACCGAGAAAAAGGAAACTTCCGGTTTGGACTGTCCGAAATCCATCTCCTTATTGTACTTTTTTAGCCAATAATTGAATTGATGATAACTCAGCGATTTTAAAGCTGAAAATTCTGCTTTGGTTAAGTCGGATTGTTTCCATTCTTCAACCAAAAAATACATCTGTTCTTGTTGATTCATATCCCATAATATTGAATCAGCAAATTTAAATTAGCGGGTTTAGGTATCAAATATGGCATTGGTGGGAAGGATACAAAGAACAAGCTCGCGGTAATTAAAAAGAAACGGTTATTGTTTTCACAATAGAATTTCTTTTTGATGATGGACTACATCATAAACCTATTTTTTGATGATGTTTTGTTTTGTACAAGTTTTTCTTTCCCAAATTTTTAAGTTTCCTACATCATATATCGAATGACATAAAATTACTATTATCATGAAAAAAATTACAATTTCGAATTTTTTCGATACGTTATCTCGTAAAATGATTAGTTCTTTTTTTACTAAAGACAGTGTTTCTAGGTTAGGTTTTTTTATTCCTAGTTGTTCTTATTTAAACTTTGGATTTCAAAATGTAAAATTTTTAATTTGTTTCTTGAGTTTTTCCTCACAAATTTATGCGCAATTTGCTAATGTAAACCCACCATTTGGGGGCTTCGCTATTGATGGAGGTTTAAGAGCCAATACCCCAACCAGTCCTAGCCCCTTTGCTGCCAATCAGGGCGATTGGTATCCCGGGACAGGAGGTACAGGTTTGTCTGTTTTTGATGCTTCTGGTAATCCCTTATCACCAGGTACAGCCCAAACAAGCGGGCGTGTGGATACAGAAGAACCTTTTGGTTCTAATGACGACATTTTTACAAATGGAAGTAAATTCAATGACTATGTGTCGGCTTTAAGATGGTTTGATAATTCGGCTCCGGATAAAAATGATATTGATAATGCGTTGTATCATGTGTCACGTGATTCCGGTAATAACCAATGGATTTTTATTTCCGGTGACCGTAAGTCTACTAATGGAACCAGTTATATTGATTTTGAATTATTACAAGGTGAAGTTCTCCAGAATAGTGACGGAACTTTTACCGGAAACCCATTGACAAGTAAGCCCAATGGCGGCGGGAGAACCAAAGATGATATAATCATTTCCATGGAATATACCAATGGAGGAACAAAGCCTAATGTGTATATTTATCAATGGATGTTGAGTGGAACCAAGTGGTCTTATGAATTGGTAACTTTAGTTGATTTAGGAGCCAATGCATTTGCCGAAACTAACAGAGCGGGTACGGAATTGAATGTGCCTTATTCTGCATTTGGCTCTAATAACTACCAGCAATATGCATTTGTTGAAGCAGCTGTCAATGTGACCTATCTTCTCAATCAGGTACTTGGAGGAGCCAGTTGCAGTGGTCTTACAATAAAAACATTATGGGTTAAAACCAAGGCTTCTGCTGCTCCAACTGCTGCTCTCAAAGATTTTATAACCCCTATTTCAGTGGATTTTAATTTTGGTAGTACGGAAATCACTGAGATTGGCCCATTTTGCGCAGATGATACTACAGCTTATCTTCTATCGGCGGATCCTAGTGGCGGTACTTTTAGCGGTTCGGGTGTTAGCGGTAGCGGCCCTTATTATTTCACACCTTCTGCTGCCGGCGGTGCGAGCTCCCCCCATACGATTAATTATATTAGTGCCGATGGTAGTTGTACAGGATCAATTGAGATTGTAGTGAATGCATTACCTACTATTAGCGGTACTCTCAATGTGTGTGTAGGTTTTACTACACAGTTAACAGGATCTGGTACCCCAGCTCTTTCAAATGCATGGATGTCTGCAACGCCAAGCGTGGCTACTGTTAGTACTACAGGTTTGGTATCAGGAGTGTCAGCAGGTACTTCTATTATAACGTATACTGATATTAATGGATGTCAAAAAACTGCTACGGTTACGGTAAATGCATTGCCTACTATTAGTGGTACTCTTAGTGTATGTGTAGGTCTTACAACACAGTTGACAGGATCTGGCACCCCAGCTCTATCAAATGCCTGGATGTCTGCAACGCCAAGCGTGGCTACTGTTAGTGCTGTAGGTTTGGTAACAGGAGTGTCAGCAGGTACTTCTATTATAACGTATACTGATATTAATGGATGTCAAAAAACAGCTACGGTTACCGTAATAGCCAACCCTTCTCCGCCAAGTGTTTCATACACAGCTCCCACTTGTGATCAAACCACTTTTAGTATTACTTTGTCTGGTGTAATCAACGGAGCGACCTATACTATACTGGATAAAGAAGGGAATGCTATTAGTGGTATCGTAGGACTTACTACAGCAACAACTTATACCGGGACAGCAGTTTCCCCTGTTGTATTTAGCAATATTCCGGCGGGATCAGGTTATCAAGTTTCTGTTTCAGTCAATGGATGCGGTTCTGGTTTAAGCAGTTGTGGAGTGGTATCAGCTCTTAAAATCACAGAAACTGCCGTGTCAAAAGAAGCATCGACAAACAGAGAGGCTCCAAAATCTGGTTTTGAGGCTTATCCGGTTCCTTTTAAAGATCAGCTTACAATCAAGTACAATTTTGATTACGTTTCTAATGTCATAATTGAAGTATTCAATGCACAAGGTATCCGGATTCTTTCCAAAACAGATACCAATAGTTATTTGAACAAAGAAATTACGTTGGATCTTCATGCAAATAAAGCAAAAGAACAGATGTATATTGTGAAATTGACTACTGATAGAGAGAGTAGTACCAAAAAAGTACTGTCTTCGCAATAAATTGATTTTTTAATTTTAAATTGAAAAACAGTCGCCTACAACGGCTGTTTTTTTTTATTGTTTGTTAGTTTTTAAACGTATTAAAAAGTTACATTTTTTTATTTAAAATAAACTTTGGCACAGTTCATGAATATATTGTTTTAACAAATAATTATTAATCAATTAAAATAAAATAGTATGAAAAAGATAATTACCCTTTTGTCCTTTGTAGGAATGTTGAGCTTACAAGGCTGTACCGTAAATGACACTACCGATTATGTGGATTATGATACCATTAGTGAGGTGTTCGAAATTAAAAATATTGATTTCGGTTATAATAATGTTGACGGATTTACTATTTATCAAAAATTGACACCTAAAATACTAGCTTCAGATGTTGTGCTAATTTATAGGCTTTCCGGAACTATTGATGCCAGTACACCTATATGGCAATTAATACCTAGAACACTTTATTTAACAAATGGAAGGGAGATTGATTATGATTTTGATTTTAGCAGGGAAGATTTTACAATATTTGCCAGAGGAAATTATGATTTAGAAACAACCCCTAGTTATTTAGACAATCAGACTTTTAGAATAGTTATCGTTCCTGGGGATTTCGCAAAAACAATCGATAAAAACAATTTTGATGCAGTTATTACTGCTTTGAATGTGAATGAAAATCAAATCCAGAAAATTAATTTCTAGGTTTTAAATTAGTTTAAAATAAAGTTTTAGATAAAATATATCAAAGATAGAAAGCTGTTGAAAGCAAAAGAGGCTGTCCTTTTCGGACAGCCTCTTTTATGAATTAAGAATTATTCCTAAATTATTTATTTATTAATTTTTCGAGCCTTGCCATCATTTCATCTTTCTCTTTCAGCATTCGCTCGTATAATGCAATCTTTTCTTCGTGAAGCTTTAAAATTTCTTGTAATGGATTAACATTATAAGTACCACCAGAATTACCGATGAATGCTTCATCGTGAAAAGTATTTGAAATAATATTTATTGCCTGTTCTTCATCAAAATTCTGGAAAGCTTCTACAGGGATTTTCAGTGCATTTGAAATCTGCCTGAGCATTTCCTCCTCGATTACATCTTTTTGCTCCAGCATAGAAATTTTCTTCTGATTCCAGTCATCTCCCAGATCAAAAGCCAGTACTTCCTGCTTGATTCCAAGCATTTCCCTAAAGCGTTTTACATTTCTTCCCTGATGTATTTTCTGTTCCATAACGAGTTTCATTTTTCTGAAGGCTCAAAGATAAAGCCATTTGGATTAAAAAATCTGAATTTCAAAGGTAAAAAAAATATACTGTAAAATATCCATTTTGACAGATATTATATCCGAATTCCGTATAGATTATCCTCTTTAAAGAATAGAACTTCGCTAATCAATATTAAAATTTCCGATTATGAAAAAGAATAAAATATCCTTTGAAACTAATTTTTGGGCAGCCTATGAGATAGAAAATCCTTTTGAGGTAATTGATGCTTTTTTTGATTATGCACATCTTGACCAGTATAAGCAGAGATTAGCAGAAGCGGTTCTTTATATCAATAAGCAGGAAGTTTACAAAAAAGAGTATCCAGGACAGGTATTTGTTTTCTATACCACCCTTCGATCTTTTCTTAAAGCTTGTTTTTCTCTGCAATACAAAGGAAAAAAGAGGAAAGTCAAACCGCCATCTGATTGTAAATCGATTCTCCACCAAGGTTCATTGACAAAGGAAGAGTATGCAAATCCGTTTAGCGTATTCCAAATTGCATTTGCAGAGAAATCATTAGATGAATTTGACTTTTTTCTATGTGAAGTCATTCATATATCATTATCCCCAAGTGTCGTAGAATTTGATTATGACCTGATCACGCCCTATATCCATTTAATCAAAATGCTCGACGCAAGCCAGCTGATGCGTGAAAGAGGGCTTGAAAAGATCAAAAAGAATACCCATCCTTTAGAATAATATATCCAGTGACGGAATAGAATATCTTTCAGCGCATTCTCAACTTTACTAAAGCTAAATTTTTATGATATGGAAAATAATAAAAACTTTAAGAAAGAAAAAAGGCTTGTAAAAACGGTCGAACAGGCGAAGACAGCATTGAATCTGTTACTGCAAGATTCAGAAAAGCCTAATCTCGAAAGCGGAATTTTGGGGCTTCTGGAAAAATTAAAAAATCCCAAGCTCGATTTATTACTGGACAGGTATCCCGAACTCTTGCAAGAATACGAACTGGAACAGCTTCTTTCAGGCGAACTTGAAGTTCCTGATGCGGAAATAAGTGATGTGAAGACGTCAGGACTTTTCTGCTGTCTTCGGTTGCTGATACATTTTTGTTATGAACTTAAGGAAAATCCAAATCCCAGCGATGAATGTTATGACAGTCTGAGGTATATTTTAAGCTCAATCAGTTCTGACAAGTTTGTACACGAGGTGCTGATTATTATCGTTTCAGTTGCCGGAGTAGAATATTACGAGAAGTTCCAGCAGAAAATTCAAAACTTGGATTTAAGCTTAGAAAGCGCAAAGGGTTTGGAAAATGATCCAGAGTTGCAGGAACACATTGACCTTATGGCTTGGTTTGCATTAGTCAGGCTATTTTTAGAATCGGTCTATACCTATTTCAATATTTCAGATCAAAACCTTAATAAGCCTACATTATGAAAACTTCAAAAAAACTCACCTTTCCAAAACTCGATAACGAGTTTGTAGAAAATATCCTGAGACAATTGGTTGCAAATTCCAGTGATATTGACCACCCAATTCCAATTTAAAGTGAGCACCTGATTCCAATTCAAAATGACCACCTAATTCCGGAGCAAAATGACCACCTCCATTTTTCATTAAAAACAACTTTTTTTCATCTGTTAATTAGTATTCAAATATACTTAAATATTAGCTTTTGTTTATGCCCCTTTTTTTTCTCATAGATTCTCCGTGCAATTCGATTCGGTGAGATTGATGTATCAGCCTATCCAAAATTGCATCAGCTATTGTTTTTTCTCCAATGATGTCATACCAGCCTTGCACTGGGATTTGTGATGTTACAATTATAGAACCATTATTATGTCTGTCTTCAATGATCTCTAAAAGGGTAATTCGGTTATGACTATCTAATGCTTGGAGTCCAAAATCGTCCAGTATAATAACATCTTGCCGTTCTATTCTTGCCAGTTCTCGAAGATAAGAACCATCTGCTTTGGCCATTTTTAATTTAGCAAACAACTTTGAAGTATTAAAATAACTTACCTTAAAACCCTGTATACAGGCTTGATAACCTAATGCTGTACCTAAATAACTCTTACCTACACCAGTACTTCCTGTGATTAAAATGTTTTCGTTTTTCTCTACAAATTCGCATTCTGCCAGACGTAGCACCATGTTTCGATCCAGATTACGGGTTTGGTCAAAATTGATACTTTCAATATTTGATTTGTAATGGAATCGGGCATTTTTGATACTGCGTTCAATGCGACGATTATGCCTTTCATCCCATTCGGCATCAATAAGCATCGATACAAACTGATCAAGTGTGTAATGGTCAGTTTTCCCGCTTTCAATGGCGGTTTTAAAAGCATTATGCATACCATAAAGCTTCATTTGTTTCATTTTTGTTACTGTAGATTCATTCATGATTATTGGGTTTTAATTTAATTATAATACTGTTTTCCTCTGATGTTGCCGTGAACAGGGAGTTCCTGCTCGGGTTCTTGTTCAAAATCAATGTGGTCTAGGTTGTTTTCTAAAATATTTTGTATGGTCTTAAAATTGTAAATTTTAAAATCAAGTGCCCGTTTACAGGCATTTATTAATCGCCGCTTGCCTACCTTTTTCTCGAAGTTTAGTATTCCCAGACAACTTTTATAGGCTTGTTCGGGGTGGTTTCTGCTTTCGATTATTTGCAAAATATATTCTCCTACGGATTCATCAATACTACTGGCCCAATCAATGAAGCGGGCAGCGCTCCATTGGGCTACAAATTGGTGGGTACTGGCTAAATGTTCTGGGGTTGTGGTATAGACATAAGGTTTGTAATTCCTCGGATGAATGGCTATTCGATTGTATTTGTAATAGATCTCTACCGTTGATTTGGTATACAAGAGTTTCGCTTTTTTCTTTACATATTGATACGGAACACTATAGTAATTTTTGTCTTGACTTAATTGGACATGTCCGTTTTGCATCACCGTTGCAAAGGATTGGTATTTGATTTCAAAGCGTTCTTGTGGTAGTGGGCGTAGTTTTTGTTTCTCATCTTCTAAAAACAATTCTTTACGGGAGTAAGGACGTCCTGTGAGTTTTCGACTATTATGAGCATCTAATAAATCCCATATCTGCTGGTTTAATTCTTCTAGAGAAAAGAATTTGGTTTCTTTTAGAGTTACGTAAATCCTTCTGTACAATATCTTTACCGCACCTTCAACCAATGATTTATCCCTTGGTTTATAAGCCCTGGCAGGTAAGATTGTGGTTTGATAATATTCCGCTAAATCAGCCAGGGTTTCATTGATTGTTGGCTCAAAACGACTGCTTTTTATCACTGCAGATTTTAAATTATCGGGAACAATTGCCGCAGGAGTACCTTCAAAAAAACGCATGGCATTTTCTACCGAAGTAACAAAATCTTCCTTTTGTTGGCTCATGGAAGCTTCTGCATAGGTATATTGGCTGGCTCCCAATATGGCTACAAAAAACTGTACTTCTTTGATTTCTCCGGTATCTTTATCAATGATGGAGAGTGTTTTTCCGGCATAATCCACATACATTTTATCACCGGCTTTGTGATTCATATGCATTACAGGATTGACTCGTTTACCCCATACTTTGTAATGATGAGCAAATTGCGAACTCCTGTAACCATCGGGGTTTACGGCAATATATTGCTCCCACATATGTTGTACGGTAACGCCAACTTTCTTTAGTTCACGTTCCATTTTAGGGAAAAAATCGTATAGGATCTGCAATTTGGGACTAATGGATTCCACAGTAGTCTGTGAAAACAAAAGTTCTA
Source organism: Flavobacterium acetivorans (assembly GCF_020911885.1). Lineage (NCBI taxonomy): Bacteria > Pseudomonadati > Bacteroidota > Flavobacteriia > Flavobacteriales > Flavobacteriaceae > Flavobacterium > Flavobacterium acetivorans. Next base: position 3,463,550 of record NZ_CP087132.1, on the reverse strand, counting down.
GTTCTGTATCTGTTTTTCTATCAATTAATTCAAAGTTTAATCCGAGAACTTCAAATAAAGAAATATACTTCTTTACCGTATTCCTGGAAAGGGATAAGTAGCTACTTATAAACAACTTACTCTTTCCTTCACAATAGAATTTAATTACTTTTCTAATTTTACTCATGTCTGTTATTTTGTTTGCCATAATCCGTATTTTTTTAACGAATGTATGGTGCTAACAACATGAAAAAGTCAGTAGTTTTTAATAATCAATTTACCCCAAAATTAGGTGGTCAATTTGAACTGGAAAGTGGTGGTCAGTTTGCTCCGGAACTGGTGGTCAATTTACACTGGAAAGTGGTGGTCAATTTGACCGGTTTTTCCACCAATACTCATTACTCAAAAATTTGTATATTTGCTATTGAGCGAACGGAAACACGTTGAAAAGCAAAGCAATAAGCACCGTTACCAAATCGTTAGCTGACTTCTTTGATTATCTCTATAAAAGCTTAGTATTCACCGATACAGCTTTTTCCTGAAAACTTTAAAATAAAAAAAGGAAATCTCTCGATTTCCTTTTTTTTATGTTTTCTAGTATAGGTTTTAAGAATTTTCGGATTCTGTGTTTTCTTTAGAAACTTCTTTTTTATTTATCTTTAAGGATACTACAATTCCCGTTAATAGTGATACTGCAATGAATGCGAGTGATCCCCATTCTGGAATTTCTATAAAATCATGAAGCAGCATCTTGAGTCCCACAAAACTTAAGATAGCAATAAGACTGTATTCAAGGTAGCTAAATCTTTCGAGCATATTAGCCAAGAAGAAATACATGGATCGCAATCCTAATATGGCAAAAATGTTTGAACTAAAAACCAAGAAAGGATCACTTGTTATCGCTAGAATAGCAGGAACGCTATCAAGGGCAAAGATAACATCCATCACTTCAATAATAATCAAGGCAACAAAAAGAGGCGTTGCTACATTAAGATGTCTTTTTTTTACAAAGAAATGTTCGCCATCGATATGAGTGGTTACCGGTATAAATTTACGTAAGCTTTTGTAAATAAAAGATTTTTTGGGATTAAACTGTTCCTCTTCTTTAGTGAATAGCATTTTTGCTGCTGTATAGAATAAAAAGGCTCCAAAAATGTAGGTGGTCCATGCGAATTTATTGATCAATAAAACACCAAAATAGATCATGATTCCTCTAAAAACAATGGCTCCCAAAATTCCCCAGAACAAAACCCGGTGCTGGTATTTTTTTGGAATTCGAAAGGAATTAAAGATAATAGCGATGACAAATATATTGTCGACGCTAAGTGATAATTCGATTAAATATCCGGTGATGAATTTCATTGAGGCTACGGCCGGCTTTAATTCGTCAGGATTTGCAACATAATTGTTGGAGTACAACCAATAGATAACGCCTGAAAAAAGGAAGGAAATGCTGACCCAGATGGCGGTCCATTTACTGGCTTCTTTGGTACTAATAATATGAGGCGTTTTGTTGAATACACCCAAGTCGAGCGCAAGGAATAATAGAATAGCGATTAAAAAACAGATCCAGACAATCATAAAATTACAAGATTAATTAAAAGGGTAAAGATACTTTTAGATTTTTTATTTTTTAAATTTTAACTTAAAATTATTCTTTATTTAACCGGATAGGACAATATTACTATTATTGAACATCAGTGTCGCAAAAAAAAAGGAGGTAAAATTATCATGTTCTAAATACCAAGCGAAAATATTGACAATTTGGTAATTTTTAATAGTGTACCCATAAAAAAATAGAGGTCATCTATTGATAAAACATTATTTTAATTATTTTTGCATGGAAATAACAGGGGTTAAATCTTTAAAAACAATTTTTTATGTCAACAATACGTTTCCAGGCTTTGAAAGAAGCATCCAACAGAAATCCGGTTAAATTTGAAGAAGCTGATAGAAAATCTACGCTTTTTGGTTCAAATGTGTTTAATGATAAGGCGATGAAGCAATATTTGACTTCGGATGCTTTTAAAGGGGTTCAAGGTGCTGTACAGCATGGAACTAAAATAGACAGAAAATTAGCTGATTATATTGCAATGGGTATGAAAGAATGGGCGCTTTCCAAAGGAGTAACTCATTATACACACTGGTTTCAGCCTTTGACAGGAACAACTGCTGAAAAGCATGATGCTTTTTTTGAAACCTCTTATGATGGTAGTGATCCTGTTGAAAAATTTGGTGGTGCTCAATTAGTACAACAAGAACCGGATGCTTCGAGTTTTCCAAATGGAGGAATCAGAAATACATTTGAAGCCAGAGGATATACTGCTTGGGATCCTACATCTCCAGCCTTTATTTTTGGGACTACTTTGTGTATTCCTACTGTTTTTATATCGTATACCGGTGAGGCTTTAGATTATAAAACTCCTTTATTAAGAGCTTTGACAGCTATAGATGAAGCGGCTACTGAAGTATGTAAATATTTTGATAAAAATGTAAAGAAAGTTACTGCAACCCTAGGATGGGAGCAGGAATATTTCTTGATCGATAGTGCTTTGGCCAATTCCCGTCCTGATTTGATGATGACAGGGAGAACTTTGTTAGGACATACATCTGCCAAAGGACAGCAATTAGACGATCATTATTTTGGTGCTATTCCTACTCGTGCTTTGACTTACATGAGAGATTTAGAGCAAGAATGTATGCTGTTAGGGATTCCTGTAAAAACACGTCATAACGAAGTAGCTCCAAATCAATTTGAATTGGCTCCTATTTTTGAAGAGACAAACTTGGCAGTAGATCACAACTGTTTGTTGATGGATGTGATGCAAAAAGTGGCAGAACGTCATGATTTTAAAGTTTTATTTCATGAAAAGCCTTTCAAAGGCGTAAACGGATCAGGAAAACACAACAACTGGTCGTTGGCGACAGATACCGGTGTAAACTTGTTGAGTCCAAGTAAAACTCCAATGAGTAATTTACAGTTTCTTACTTTCTTTATCAACACAATAAAAGCGGTAAATGATAACGAAGCTTTATTGAGAGGAGCAATTGCTTCTGCCAGTAACGATCATAGATTAGGTGCAAATGAAGCGCCACCAGCAATTATTTCTGTATTTATTGGAGAGCAGTTGACTAAGGTTTTGGACGAATTAGAAGGTGTAACTGCCGGTAAATTATCTCCAGAAGAGAAAACAGATCTAAAATTAAACGTAGTAGGTAAAATTCCGGATGTTCTTTTAGATAATACAGACAGAAACAGAACTTCACCATTTGCATTTACAGGAAATAAATTTGAGTTCAGAGCCGTAGGTTCAACGGCAAACTGTTCGAATGCAATGACTACTTTGAATGCCATTGTAGGAAAGCAATTGAGAGATTTCAAAAAAGAAGTGGATGCTTTGATTGAATCTAAGGACATGAAGAAAGACGATGCGATCTTCAATGTATTGAGAGAGTATATCAAGCAGTCTAAAAAAATCCTTTTTGAAGGTGACGGATATAGTGAAGAATGGGAAATTGAAGCAGAAAAAAGAGGTTTGAGTAATTTTAAAACAACACCTCAGGCATTGAAAGCCAGAGCCTCTCAACAAGCTTTGGATTTGTTTTCTGAAATGGGTATCATGAACCATATTGAAGTAGAAGCGCGTTACGAAATTGAATTGGAAGAGTACACTAAGAAAATTCAAATTGAAGGTAGAGTTTTAGGTGATATTTCTAAAAATCACGTGATTCCAACGGCTATCCGTTACCAAAATACTTTGATAGAAAACGTAAAAGGTTTGAAAGATATTTTTGGAGCTGAATTTGAAACCATTGCCAAAGAACAAATTATCTTAATCAAAGAAATTTCCGGGCATATCGAAGGAATCAATTCTAAAGTAGAAGCGATGACTAACGAAAGAAAAAAAGCCAACGTATTGACGGATGCACAAGAAATGGCAGAAGCTTATTGTGATAAAGTAAAACCTTATTTTGAAATTATCCGTGAGCACTGTGATAAACTAGAGCTTTTGGTTGATAATGAACTATGGACTTTGACTAAATACAGAGAATTATTATTCACTAAATAATTCTTTAAAAAAGATTTTTTTTTTCACCCGACAGGTTTTCGAATCTCGTCGGGTGTTTTTGTTAATTCAAATTACTCTGCGGTTATAGGGTCGATGATTGTGGAGACCTGGCTTATTGAATTAGCCGGAAAACCTCCTAGTTTTGCGTGTTCTCGAACCATTTCTTCGTTTGGAGCGTTGTAGATACAATAGATTTTGTCAGCTGTTACATAGCTGTTGACCCATTGTATTTGTGGTCCCATTTTGTTCAATACCCCACAGGAAGTTTGTGAAATAGCTTTCAACTGTTCGGCTGTCAGTTTTCCTGCACCGGGAATTTCTCTTTCAATTAGATACTTAGGCATAATTTTTTTTTTTTTTTGGTTTCCTACTCTTGTGACTTTTCGGCATGGCCCCGTTTTTTATAGCGGTCGCTGGTTTCCACTTTTAGGTGTTTTTATTGTGTATTTATTTGTTATTCAGTAATTTATATTAAATTTAATGAATTAAAATAACATTATGAACGTTGATTGCTAATTTTACAAAACAGATACAGGAAGTGGTTCAGTTAAACCCAAAAAAATAATTATCTTTGCCGCACACAACACCATTTATTTCATGAGTTCAGATACTTCAAAAAGATACGCGCAAAGAGGCGTTTCAGCTTCAAAAGAAGATGTGCATAACGCCATAAAAAATATTGACAAGGGTTTGTTTCCACAAGCTTTTTGTAAAATTGTCCCTGATTATTTAACCCAAGACGAAGAATATTGCCTTATCATGCATGCAGACGGAGCAGGAACCAAATCCTCTTTGGCTTATATGTATTGGAAAGAAACGGGCGATATATCAGTTTGGAAAGGCATTGCGCAAGATGCTTTAATCATGAATATTGATGATTTATTGTGCGTTGGGGCCACAGATAATATTTTGCTTTCTTCCACCATCGGTAGAAATAAAAATTTGATTACAGCAGAAGTAATTTCGGCCATTATCAACGGAACCGAAGAATTAATCCAGGAATTGGCCTCTTTTGGCGTGACCATACATTCTACAGGTGGAGAAACGGCTGATGTGGGCGATATCGTTCGTACTATTATTGTAGATTCTACCGTAACGGCGAGAATGAAACGTTCAAAAGTAATTGACAATGCCAATATAAAAGCAGGTGACGTGATTGTAGGTTTGGAATCCTTTGGTCAGGCTACTTACGAAAAAAACTATAATGGCGGAATGGGAAGCAACGGATTAACCTCGGCTCGTCATGATGTTTTTGGGAAATATTTGGCAGCCAAATATCCGGAGAGTTATGATGCCGCCGTTCCTGAGGAATTGATTTATTCAGGTCAGGTAAAATTGACTGATGCTGTAGAGAATTCTCCAATCGATGCCGGACAATTGGTGCTTTCGCCTACGCGTACTTATGCGCCTATCATCAAGAAAATTTTGGATCAATACGATGCTAAAGATATTCACGGAATGGTACATTGCAGCGGTGGTGCGCAAACCAAGATTTTACATTTTGTTGAAAACCTACACATCATAAAAGACAATTTATTCCCGGTACCTCCATTATTCCAATTAATTCAGGAACAATCAAAAACCGATTGGAAAGAGATGTATCAAGTCTTTAACTGCGGACATCGTATGGAATTATACGTTCCCGAAGCCGTTGCCCAAGATATTATCGCTATTTCTAAATCCTTCAATGTCGATGCAAAAATCGTAGGAAGAGTAGAAGCAGCTGATGCTAAAAAACTGACAATTAGCAGCGAATACGGAACTTTCGAATATTAATTTCAGCACCTATTTTTTTAGGAGCTATGCCCGCTATCCGCTGTATCTTTATGTTTTTAAAGAAAAAACACAAAGGATGTCGCTGCTATCGGGGCTAAAAACAAGAAGGATATGTACGAATTAATTTTTTGGAAATATTTGGATGAGGTTTATTTAAACCATCAGGAGGTCTATGAAGCCATCATGGAGCAACAATCCGTAGATGGACTGGAAGAACTTCCTGTTCAAGTAATTTTGAACAGAATTGCTTCTAAATTCTCAAAATGGGAAAAAGTAGATGATAACAGCTGGAAAAACAGCAATGGAGTAGGTGCTTTTCAGGTAAAGACTACACCTCAAAGTATCCAGATCGATTGCTATGGTACCGAGGGAAAGACAATGGACACTTTAGTGGACATTATGGAAGAATTCAAATGTCCGCTTTACGATCCGCAAGTTCCCATGCGTTACGACGAAATGAGCGAATAAAGGCGAAAAAATATTTTAGCATTAAGGCATTAAGACAATTAAGATGAAAAATACTTAATTAGCTTAATGCCTTAATAGTTTACAGCATTAATTTTATTTATTAAATTAACACTCTATAACAGCAAAATTCTTCGTAGAAAAGCATTAAAAAAACAGTATGAAGCAAGACGAAAAAGGATGGACAAGCTTAGGATTCTTTTTTGTCTTCTTTTCTAAAACCAATCAGTTGTCTGTACTTGGATTCGGTTTCTTTTAATTCTTCTTCCATTTTTTTATAATTGCTGATGTCTTTGATGGTGACCACGGCGGCAACCACATTTTTGTCCTGGTCAATTAAAGGTTTGCCACTAATGAGCACTCGTCTTTTTATATGAGTGGTGGGATTCCAAAGTATAACATCTACATCATTTGTTTCTTCCCCGTTTAAGGCGCGTTCCATTGGAAGATTTTGCGAAGGAAAAACGGTTTGTTCATCCGGGAAATACAATTCAAAATGCTCTGACAAGTTAGCGGGGATTTTGGCATCATTTTCAACCCCAAAAATTTCATTGGCCATATAATTGGCCATGATAATTTCTTTGTCCAGATTTGCTACAATGACCGCTTCATTTATATTTTCAATAATCAATTGTAGTTTTTCTTCATTTTCATAAAGCTCATTTATTATTTTTTTCTCTTCTTCTTCTAAACGCACTTTTTCAGTGATATCGCGCGCTACAGAATACAAGATGTTTTTTTTAGTATCAATATTGACATTCCAGTCCAGCCATTTATAGGTGCCGTCTTTGCATAATATACGGTCTTTGAAATTCACAGATGGGTTCTCTTTTGAAAGTTTGGCTAATATTTCTTCGACGGTCTTTTTATTGTCAGGATGGATTAATTCTGTAAATTTTAGTTTGTTTATCTCTTTCTGATTGTAGCCTAATGTTTTTGTGAAGGCGGGATTTATTTTTACTAATTTATTCTCTTTGGTTACCGTGAGGATGTCGAATGCCATATTAAAAAACTGATTTGACATTTTTAAGGATTCCTCATTTTCAATCAATTTAGTGATATCGCGAGCTGCTGCATACATTAATCCCGTTCGAACATCAAATGTACTGGTCCAGTCGAGCCATTTATAGGTGCCGTCTTTGCAAAGGGTTCGGGCACGATGATTAAAAACAGTACTTCCTTTTTGTAAGTTTTTCATCGAATTGAGCGAAGCCCTTTGTTCTTCGGGATGAGTAAAGGATAAAAAAGGCATGTTATTCATATCCTCTTGATCGTAGCCAAGAGTCCTTGTAAAGGCTGGATTTATTTTTATAAAATAGTCGTCTTTGGCTACTACAAAAATATCGTAGGAGATATTAAAGAAAGTGTCAGCAATAATGAGTGAGTTTTCAATTTCCTTTTGAGCAGTAATGTCATGTCCCACGGCATAAAACAATCCTGTTGAAACATCAGGGGAAGCCGACCATAAGAGGCGTTTGATGGATTTGTCTTTGCAGATCCATCTGTTTTCAAATTGGATAATTGAAACACCTGTTTTGAGTTTATCAATTTCTTTTTGAGTAGCAGTCTTATCTTCCGGATGAATATATGTGAGCAACGGATGGCTCAATAATTCTTCCTCTGTATATCCTAGGGTCTTACTAAATGATGGATTGATTCGGATGAACATGTCTTTGGAAGCAATGACCATAATATCTAAAGACATATTGAAGAATTTGTTGGTGATCTTGTTGGATTCTTCCAGTTTTTTCCTGTCGGAGATGTCAGTTGAAATTCCACCTATAGCATAAATTCTTCCTGCGGCATCATACAAGGGGAATTTTACCGCTATATAAGTGTGTGGTCCATTCTCTTGCTCAATTATTTCTTCAATCTTTAATTCTCTTAATACTTTTACAACTTCAAGATCTGAATTCCTGTAGCGATCGGCGGTGCTTTTTGGCAGAAAATCATAGTCTGTTTTTCCCAGTATTTCGTCGTTTGAAATTTTAAATAAGGCACCAAATTGCTTGTTTACGAGCAGGTATTCTCCATTTAATTTTTTTATAAAAATTGGATTGGTGGTATTGTCTATAATGGATCGCAGGAGCTGTCTGTTTTCGTAAAGTAAGTCTCCTGAGATTTTTTTGGCGCGTAATTGGGAGCGAATAATAAAATAAACAATGATTAATAAAATGATAGAAAGTAAAAATAATGAAAGCTCTACCCAGTTAAGCAAGGGATCCATGTATTGATTTGTTTGTTTGTTCAGCCTTGAAATAAAAATTAAGCCTGAAGCAATAACTACCAATAAGTTTACAATGAATCCAAGAAATATTTTTTTTTCAAAAGAAACTTTCATGATTTTAGGGTTTTTTAAAAGGAATTTTACTAAAACCGAATCTATTATTTATGTATCTGAAAGTTAGTGATTTATATTTAATTTTTTAACGGCTATTCCATTTTTCTACTATGGAAAGATTGTAAAAATTAAAAAAAAGGGGGGGTATTTTAATTAGAACTGTCTTGGTTGTGTTCAAATTTCATCAAGTTCAGGCTCAGTACGATCACAACTAATGTAACTCCTACATCGGCGGCAATGGCTAAAACTAAATTGCTGTAGCCCAAAAAGGCCAGAATGATGAAAATAATTTTTACCGTAATTGCACCTATGGTATTGATTTTTATTCGGGACAATGTTTTTTTGCTGAGGCGAATTAAAAAAGGGATAAGAGATAAGTTGTCGTTCATCAGGGCAATATTGGCGGTTTCTATTGCAGTATCACTCCCTGCCGCTCCCATGGCAATCCCTACAGTACTTAATGCCAAGGCTGGCGCATCATTTATACCGTCGCCCACCATGGCTACATTCTTATATTCTTGCAGTAGTTCTTTTATTTTTTCGGATTTATTCTCGGGAAGTAAACCGCCAAACACTTTTTTTATTCCCACTTGTTTGCCTACGTAATGTGCTGCTTTTTCACTGTCACCCGTTAGCATTATCAATGCTATGTTTTGTGCTTGTAATTGTTTTATCGCGGTTATACTGTCCGGTTTTATCTCGTCTGTCAGACCAATAATACCCGCAACTTCTTTGCCAAAACTTACCACTACGCTTGTTTTGCCTTCTGAAGCCAATTGTGCTACTATTTTTTCGGCTTCCTCAGTCACCGTATGATATTCTTTGATGAATTCAAGTTTGCCCACAAAAACGGTTTCATCCACACAGACCAGGCATTTTGCCATAGCGCCTTTGCCCATGATACTTTTAAAACCTTCGGCTTTGTGTGGCTCAAATCCTTCCGCTCTGCTTGCGGTAACGATGGCTTGCGCCAAAGGATGTTCAGAAAAAAGTTCGGCTCCGGCAGCACAGGCTAATAGTTTTTCGCGAGAGGTTCCGTTTAACGGGAAAATATCTGAAACAATTGGATTTCCATAAGTAATGGTTCGGGTTTTGTCTAAAGCAATCGCTTTGACATGAGCCATCGATTCGATGTATTTTCCTCCTTTTACCAGAGCACCTTTTGCGGAAGCGTTCCCAATAGCAGCATAAATGGCAACGGGAGTGGAGATGACCAGTGCGCAAGGACAGGCAATCACCAAAAGTGTGATGGCTTGTTTGAGCCAAAGATTGAAATCCAAATGCAGTACAAAAACCGGAATCGCAAAAACCAAAACTGCCAAGGCAATAATTGTTGGGGTATAAAATTGAGAAAAACGCTGGATGAATTTTTGAGTTTCACTTTTGGAGGCAGCAGCTTCAAAGGTGAGTCGGATGATTTTAGCAAAAGTACTATCGATGGAAAGTTTTGTTGTTTCCATTTCAATAAAATTATTTTTGTTGAGCGTTCCCGCAAATAAGGTATCGCCCGGATGTTTTTCTTTTGGGATAGGTTCTCCGGTAATGGCGGCTTCATCAACCGTGGTTTCTCCTGAGATAATTTTTCCGTCCATAGGAATCATTTCTCCGGGTTTTACCTGAATGATGGTTCCTACAGCAATTTGGTTAAGGATAATTGCCTTGTTTTCTGATTTTACAAAAGCGGTTTTGGGAGCCTTACGTACCAATTCATCCAAGGCTGATTTTGAGTTTTCCAGACCAATATCCTCCAATCGCTCGCCTAAAACGTAGAGTACAATAACGACTGCCGCTTCGGGATATTCGCCCAAATAGAAGGCGGCAACAACCGCAATGGTCATCAGTAAATTGATACTGCTGAATTGAAGTTTGAAAATGGCTTTTGCGCCATTTATTAAAACCCCATGTCCAATACCTATAATAAAGACGGCAAAAACAAAAGGCTCATAAGGCATGGGAATATGAATGCCAATAAGCGATAAAATTTCTAAAACAATCACAATGCTAATAGCAAGCAGAAGTGAAAGGAATTTTTTGTCGTTTATTGGCAGTTTCATAAAGTTTTTTATTCTAATTATTGATTTGCTGTTTGTTTAAAAGAACGGGTGTTCCAAAACCAATTTGCTCTAATTTTTTAAGTTGCGTTTCGGCATCACCTACAATTAAATAGATCATTTTGTTGGTGTTTAAATATTTATTTGAAAGCTTTTTTATATCATCTGTGGAGATGTTTTTTACTATGTTTTCCCTTTGTTTGGCATAGTCATTAGCGAAGTTGTAGTTGCTGATGTCGTAAAGCATTTCTAATTTAGAACCCATTGTTTCAAATGCTCTGGCGTTACTTTTAATCAAATAGCTTTTAGTGACATCAAGATCATTCGCATTAAAATTCGCTCCATATTGATCTAAAATTTCTTTTATCAAACTTACTGATTCGAAGGTTACATTTGAACGTACTCCGCTGTAAATAGTAAACGGTCCTTTAGTATTGGTTCCGTCAAATGAAGAGCCAATCCCGTAGGTATAGCCTTTTCCTTCGCGTAATTCTTGGGTAAGCTGCGATGAGAAACCTCCGCCTCCCAAACGGTAATTCATGATGTCAGCAGGATAGAAATCAGCATCTGTGGCGGCAAGAGCCGGATATCCTATTCTGATCACCGATTGTTTGGCACCGGGAACATCGTAGAAATAGATTTTAGAACTTTCTGGAGTTTCGGCTACTTTTATCGCCGGGAAAGTTACTTTTTTAGACTTCCAGTTTTTATTTAAATCGGCTAAGGAACGATTTATTTCGGCTTTTGAAACTGCGCCAACAATTTGGAAATCAGAAACCGATGGAGAGATATTTTGGTTGTAATAGTCTTTCAAATCAGCAAGGCTAATGCTGTTGATTGAATTTTCGGTTCCGATGCGATTATTCGACAAAATGGATTCTTTTCCGTAAACTAATTTTCGGAATTCATTTCGGGCAATATTGTTCGGATCTGCTTTTTGTTGTTGAATTTGACTCAAAGTACTTTGTTTTATCAAATCAAATTCTTTGGCATCCCAGCGAGGCTGTAATACAATTTCCTGAACTAATTTCATTGTCTGGGCGTAGTTTTTTGCCAGTGTATTTCCTTGGATTAAAATAGATTCGTCAGTAGCTGAAGCCTTGATGGTGGCTCCAAGACTTTCAATAGCGTTCTCTAATTGTTGAGGTGTTTTATTTTGGGTTCCTTTTGTCATCAATTCTGCTAACAAATTTGAAACACCAATTTTCGACGTATTTTCCAACAAAATCCCACCTTTGATCTGCAATTGAAATTGTACCAAAGGCACTTCCTGATTTTCGATTCCAAAAAGACTCAAACCCGATGATAATTTGTCTTTCCAAACCGATGGCAATACAACATCCGGACTTTTTCCATAAGCAGGTTCCACACTTCGGTCAAAGCTGGAGGCTGTTTTTTCATAAGTTGCGGCAATGCTGGCGTCGAATGAATCTTCTTTGCCTTCAATTATTTTTTCTTCAACAACGGTGGCTAGAGTTGATCCTTTCAGTGCTAAATTGGCTTGGCCTTTTGGTACAAAACTGGTAGCAATAAAATGTTTGTCTTTGATGTATTTTTTATAAACACGCATCACATCTTCGGTCGTTACAGCAAGGATATTTTTTACGTCTTGATTGATGAAATCAGGAGTTCCTGCAAAAATTTCGTATTGGGCAAGCTGAAAACCTTTACCCAAAACACTCGATAGTCCGTTGTAAAAAGCAGTTTCCTGACCGGCTTTAATTCGGTTTAAATCTTGTAGTGAAATCCTTTCTTTTTCAAAATTTTTGAAGGCTTCGTTTACACCATTCATCACAGAATTCAGGTCGGTTTTGTCAAAAGCAACAACATTGAGGATGTACTGTCCCGCTAGTTCAGAATTGTATTGCGACAATTCTACTTCATCGGTCAATTTCAGGTTTTCTACCAGCGTTTTGTACAAAGGCGCTTTTTTCCCTTTGGAAAGATAAGTAGCCAAAACTTCCAACGCATAGCTGTCTGGATGGTATTCGTAAACAGAAGGCCAAGTTAGGGTAAGTTGCGGCAAACGCGCAAAATTATCTTCGTGGTATAATTTTTTAGTTTCGGTCAGCGTTACGGGCTGTTTTTCCATTTTTGGAATCGTTTCGCCACGTTTTATTTCGCTAAAATATTTTTGTACCCAAGCCTTGGTTTGTTTGACATCAAAATCACCGGCAATAGTCAATGTCACATTGTTAGGGACATACCAGCGGTTGTAGAATTCTTTTACGTCCTGAAGAGAAGCATTTTGTAAATCTTCCAAAGAACCGATCACTTCCCAATGGTACGGATGATTTTCAGGATATAAATTGGAATTGATTACAGAGAAATTATTTCCATAAGGTCTGTTATCATAGCTCTGTCTTTTCTCGTTTTTTACTACTTGTTTTTCTTTGGCAAGCACAGGATCAGTAACCGTATTGATGAAATAACCCAGTTTATCGGCTTCTGCCCAAATCATTTTTTCTAAGGCATCTTTGGGAACGGTTTGATAATAATTTGTTCTATCGCGACTGGTGGAACCATTAGCACCGGAACCTCCAATGCGGGCACTCATTTTATCCAATCCGCCTTTCCCCAGATTCTCCGATTCCAAGAAAAGCAAATGCTCGAATAAGTGGGCAAAACCAGTTCGACCTTTTTTCTCTCTCGCTGATCCCACATGGCAGGTCAATGCAACGGCAACAACGGGGTCAGAGCGATCAATATGCAAGATGACTTGCAAACCATTGTCTAAGGTAAATTGTTCAAATTCTACCTTGAATTCTTTTGACTTATTGGCTTTGGCATCCTTTTGTCCATAGGAAATGAATCCCGTAAAGATGAAGAAAGAGATTGTTAGAAACTGGAATGATTTCATGATGAAATTTTAAGTTGTTTTTTTAGAGTATTGGCTAATTGAAATAGGATTTAATGTTGTAGTAGAGACTATTGATTGCTCTTAAGAAGTTTTAATAATTTTTTAGGCTCTTGTCTATTGTCCCAAAAACCGCTAATAATTATTTTTGAATGATATTTTTGATAGAGAATACTATAATGACCAAGAGAAACTGCCCTAGTATTTTTAAATTCCGTTTCTTTCCTAGTTCAGAATTTTGTTTTAAAAGTTCGGTTCGTTCCTTTATTTTTTGATTCAGCTTTTTTGCGTAAGTATTGCTTTTATTTCTTTCCATCCAATATTCAAAAATATAATTTCTTTGTTGGATTGCAGTTTCGGTCCAAAATATTTTTAACTGAGCCATTCAGAATCCCGTATGTTTAGCTCAGATTCAGAAATGAGTTTTCCAGCTTGAATATCTAGTTCGCTCATAGCTAACATTTCTATTTGTTCTGATGAAAGTGAAATAATTTCTTCAGATTGAGTGGAATCAAAAATACTATTTATAGCTTCCAATAATCTTTCATTTTTGGTAGCTAAAATTCGATCAATCAAACTGTTTTTGATATTGTCTAAAGCATTCATCGATTTCATTTTTTGTAAAGTTCGATATTTATCGCGAATTTTCCAAATGACTGTTAATAGCATCGGGTAGTAGCTGTAAGATTGGATTTAGGTTTGATAGAAGGTATGAAAAGATTGATTTTTTTCTAAATATTAAGTCATTAGAACTAACTCCTATTTGTAAATAGTTTTTATCTAAAAATAGAGAAATTCAAAATAATTATAAACCAAAAATTATAGCGCAGTTTGCGAAAAACTTTGCGAACTTTGCGTTAAAATAGAATCAGATGAAAATAAACCTAAAAAACGGAATTGATAAACTCATTTTCGGGATGAAACAAAAGGACGTTACCGCTATTTACGGTAAGCCGGATAGAGACTACAAAGACGAGGACGATAACGTAATTTTCGCCTATATTAAGCTCAAAATTCGTTTGACTTTTTACAAAGAAGAAGAGTTCAAGCTGGGCTATATGGTAGCTTCTAGTCCAGAATTGGAATTGTTTGGCAATAAAGTGATTGGTAAAAACATCAATGATGTCAAGAAAGATTTGGCTGCCAAAGGAATCACTAAATTTACGCAAGAAGAGTTTGACACTTTTGAGAACTATTTCAACGAGGAAAACTGGATTATTTTTCAAACGGAATTTAATGAGGTGGTGAAATTTGAAATTGGCGCCATCATCAATCAAAAAGATGAGTTTGACTGGAAGTTTCCTGCTAAAAAGTAATTCGCATTCATAAAAAACAAAACCCGATAGCTTTTAAACTATCGGGTTTTTTGTTGCAAAACAGGACTGTGCTAATTTTTTAAAGGCTTAGTTTTCCAGTATTTCATAGATTCTAAAATCTTTATTGCCGTTAGAGTTTATTTCTATGGCAGTCGCTTTTTTTAATTGTTTTGAAGGGATTAGGATGTAATTTTCGGCACCTTTATAGATTGGAGTTTTTTTGCCTCGCTTGCTGATTTGGTTTATTTCAAAAGGCTTGTTGCTGTTTTCTACAAGTAAGCTTATCGTTTTTGTTTGCTTATTTAGAGACAAAGGCAAGTTCAGTTCGTTCTTAGTATTCAGTTCTAAATAGGTTGCAATCGAATAATCTTGAACATAGATCGTTTGATCTGTGTTTTTATTTTCGGCTTCCACAATTACTTTAAATTCTTTTAGGAACAAACTCTTAACTTCGGGAGCAATGTTTTTGAATCGGATGTATTTTATGCCGTCGGTCAAAACTTTAAGATTTCCTTTTCCTTTTTTCTGCTCCACCGTTAAAACTTGCCAATTAACACCATCTGTTGAAGTTTCAAATACTCCATTTTCCATCAAAGTATTCGATTCTAAGTTAAAGTAGAATTCTTTAGCTTTTAAACTTTTGTCAATATGAATTCCCAGATATTGTTGCGGATTCAGGTTTATAACTTCCAAAATAGGGGATATCGCAATACTGCCATTGTTTAATTGCAAAGGTTGGTTTTTTAATTTCTCTGTATTGCTGATCAGAGCCGTAGTGCTATGGCTTTCAGAATTTGCTATAGTAGGAATAAAGTAGTTTTGAGCCTCATCAAAAATAGTTTTAACAAAAGGCATTAAAACTAAAGAACCCGTTTTTACGCCCGGTTGATAGGGATTTTGGTTGAAAGTTTTATCTACTATAGTGATACTGTCAAAAAGCATTTTCGTTTTTAAATAATTATCCCAAGCCATCGCTTTATTACCAGATTCTTTTGCTTCAAGAAATAACATCGTTTGCAGTCCTGCTTTTCCTAATAAGTTAAATTGAGTCAGCCAAGGATCGATCTCACGAATCAGATTCTTATTGAGAGATTTGCTTCTCAGTTCTTGAGAAACGGGAATGATATTTTCAAATTCCGTTTTGATTTTGGAAGCTAATTCAGCCGAATAATTTCCGTTTTTGTAGGCTGCCAAGAAAGAATCTATTGTCGGTTTTATGATAACCGATTCGTCTCTTCTGTAACGGTGACCGTTTGGTCCTAAATCACTATTGTGCTCATTGAATAATTGAAAAGCCGTTGCGGCTTCAGGCATAATGTATTTTGCCGCCGCATGCCAAGCCGACATTGGTTCGTAGCTTTTTAGATTCCAAGAATACAAAGCCACACTAAATAAGGCCAGTTTAGAAGCTTCGGCTCGCTCCATTGGATTGGACACAAAACCGGATAAATCGTTTTTGATTGAAGTGTCCAGCCCATAAGCTGCGCCCATCAACAAATGATCGCGAACGTAATCACTTACAGGGAAATTCCACCAAATGTAGGCTTTGCGTTTGATGCGTTTATTGATCCAATCCAAGTCCGCTTTGCTAACATCGTCTATAACTCGGTCGCCGGTCCACATAATTTGTATTGCAGGATGTAATTTATCTCCCAAAATGTCTAAATAGGTATTTGGTTTTGGGTCTGACCAGGCCTTGTTGTATTCAGTAGGACACATGATCAAAGGCAAAACATCTTTTTTCTTTTCGATAAATTGATTTTGGATATAGTTTAATAATTCAGCCTGTTTTTCGGCTTTGGTACCTTCACCTGAAATATCATCAAAAAATACGGCAAAGGAGCGTATGCCTAAATCATACATCAATTCCAGTTTATTTAAAATAGCTAAGCGATCAGCGTTGTTCCATTGAATGTCTAAACCGGGATGGATAGCCCAAGTAAAATTAACTTCATTGTTGTTTGCTTCTTGAACGAGTTCCTTAATTTGCTTGGCATTTTCTGCCGGATAGGGTTTTCTCCAGTTTGGGGAAGAGTGGTAAGGATCGTCTTTTGGACCGTAGATATAGGTGTTTAATTTTAATTTTCCGTAAAATTTAAATTGCGAAATGCGATCTTCATGACTCCAAGGTGTACCATAAAATCCTTCAACAGAACCACGCGAAAGAACATCCGGAAAATCAGTAATATCAACTAAAGGAAGCTTGTTGTCTTTTTTTAATTGCTTTAAAGTTTGCAGTGCATAAAAAACGGAACGATTATCATAAACGACAATTTGTATCGACTGAGGAGTAATTTTTAAAGTGTAAGCTCCTGATATTTGTAAATCTGTTTTATTGATCGAATTAATAATTACAGGCAAGAGTTTACTTTTATTTTGAACGTTGAATATTTCGTTCAACAAAGCCACGCTATTGGATTTTAATTTGAAATTCCCTTCTAATTTGTAGGCCACATCGGCACTAATTTTTTGTTCGCTGAGGTTTATGAGCTGTGGACTTGGGTAAATGTTGTGGCTGCTGTTTTGCGTCCAGCCAGTAGTTACAAAGCATAAAAATAAGGCAGTTAGTAAGAGGTGTTTTAGTTTCATTTTTTAGTTTAATGTTATAGAGGTTAATTTGATTTTAGCATTTTTACGACTGAAATGTAATAATGAGTCAAACCGAAACCGGTAAATATATGCGAATTGTCTTTTATGAAAAAATGTTTTTGTCTTAAAAAAGTGATAATTCAGTCCAAAAGGAAAGAGGCTGTTTGAAAATTACTTTTCGTACAGCCTCTTTGGTTTTCTATTGTTCACATTAGCTTTTGTACTAATAAGCTAAAAGAAACAATTATAAAAAGGAATTGCATTATTGCCATCCTCCACCCAACGCTTTGTATAGGTTTATAGCAGCCTGATGTTGGAGTTTTTTGGTGGTAATTAATTCTATTTTTGATTCTAAGGCCGTACGCTGGCTCATTAGAACCTCTAAATAGCTTGCTCTACCTGATTTAAAAAGATCATTTGCGATCGTAATAGATTGTGTATAGGACGCGACTTCTTTATCCTTTAGCTCGTACAATTGTTTTAGATTATTCAGGTTGGACAATTCGTTGGCTACCTCAATATAACCGTTCAAAATTGTTTTTTGATAGTTTAATAAAGCCTCTGTTTGGTTGGCTTTGGCTGTATTGAACTGTGCTTTGATAGCGCTTCGGTTCAATAAAGGAGCTGTCAAACCTCCTAAAAGTGTATAAGCGAAAGAATCAGGAGATTGAAACCAAAGCGCCGTTTTGAAGGCTTGGTATCCCACACTTCCGGTTATAGTAAAGGAAGGGTAAAAAGCAGCTTTGGCCGATTTCACATCACATTTTGAGGCAATTAATTCCAGTTCAGCCTGACGGATGTCGGGTCTGTTTTTAAGAAGTTGGGATGGAATTCCTAAGCTGATTGGACTTGTATTCTCAGCGTTGAATTTCGTCTTATCGCGTAAAATAGTTTGAGGAAATTGACCGCTCAAGAAATTTAAACGGTTTTCGGTAAGGGCAATTTTCTGTATGATTTCGAATTCAAAAGCTTTTGAATTTGACAATTGTCCTTCAAATTGTTTTACGGCTAATTCGTTTAAAACGGCAGCTTCTTTTTTTATTTTAATGACTTCTAAAGCCGCTTGCTGTAATACGATGGTTTCTCTGATGATGTCCAATTCGTTATCCAAAGCCAATAATTCGAAATAAGCTGAGGCTACTTCGGCAATTAATGCGGTTTGAATGGCATTTTTGCCTTCTATGCTTCCGCTGTAACGAGCGGCAGCCGCTTTTTTCTTGGAGCGAAGTTTTCCCCAAATATCAATTTCCCAGCTCGCATTGAATCCAGCTAAATAATCAGGCAAGTGTTCCGGTACGATTTGTCCGGGTTTTATATCTGTGGTGGCATTTCCGGCACCATCCATAGTATATAATCCGAATTTGCGCTGCGCAGCACTTATTCCCGCACTACCATTTGGCAACTGTGCTCCTTTGTTCAGGCGTAAGCTGCTGCGTGCGATTTCAATTTTTTGCATTGCGGCCAGTAAATCGTAGTTATTCGCCAGACTTATCTCGATCAATTGTTTTAGATTTTGATCTTTGTAAAACAGATCCCATTTTGTAGCGGCTATATTCAATGTGTCTTTTGAAGCTACATAGGATTCGGGCAACGGTTTCATTTCGGCCATTGTTGGAGTTGCTATCGTTTTGCATCCCAGCGCAAAAAGCGCTAGGATGGCACATCCTGCTATTATTTTTGTTCTTGACATAATTATAAGGAATCAATTTCTTCGGTTAGTGGATTTTCTTCTTCTCCTTCAATAAGAGGGTGTTTCTCGGAAATACTGGCAAAAATGAAGTACAAGCCCGGGATAATCAGTACTCCAAAAAGAGTCCCGAAAAACATTCCTCCCGCAGCGGCAGTTCCGATGGTTCGGTTTCCAATGGCACCAGCTCCGGAGGCCAACATTAATGGAATTAATCCGGCGACAAAAGCAAATGAAGTCATCAAGATAGGACGCAAACGGGCTGTAGCCCCTTCGATGGCAGCTTGCAGCGGAGGCAGTCCGTCTTTGTGGCGCAGCACAGCAAATTCGATGATTAATACGGCATTTTTACCCAAAAGTCCAATAAGCATAACCATGGCTACTTGGGCGTAAATGTTGTTTTCTAATCCCAAAGCGGCTAATAAGAAAAAGGCTCCTAAGATCCCCGTTGGCAAGGATAAAATTACCGGTAGAGGCAATAAGAAACTCTCGTATTGGGCTGCGAGTAGGAAATAAATAAATAACAAACAGATGAGGAAAATGTATATCGCTTCATTACCCGCACTAGCCTGATCACGTGATGAACCACCCCAGTCGTATCCATATCCTTTGGGTAGTTTTTCGGCGGCAATGGCTTTTACGGCATCGATTGCCTGACCACTACTATAACCTTCGGTCGGTTCTCCGTTTAACATAGCCGAAGGGTACATGTTGTAACGCGTAATTTGTTCCGGTCCATACACTTTTTCAATGGATAAAAAGGAAGACATTGCGACCATTTCGCCTTCGGAGTTTTTGGCATATAATTTTAGAATGTCTTCGGGCTTGGCACGGTATTCTGGAGATGATTGTACCATTACTTTGTACATCTGATTGAATCGGATAAAGTTGGTAGCATAATCACTTCCCAAATAGGTTTGCAGGGTGCTTAGCACTTCGTTGACATTCACTCCTTTTTGAGCGGCTTTGGTATTGTCAATGTTTACCAAATACTGAGGGAAACTAGCATCAAAAGAAGAGAAACTGTTTTTGATAGCCTCGTTTTTGTTTAGTTCGGCTGCAAAATTAGTAGCTACTTCTTCTAATTTTTTCAAATCACCTTTACCGGTTTTGTCCAAAATTCGGAGCTCAAATCCACTCGAGTTTCCGTATCCTGGTACCGGAGGAGGGGTAAAGAATTCAATTTTAGCATCCTTAATATGATTGGTTTTTTC
The DNA here is from genome assembly GCF_020911885.1 of Flavobacterium acetivorans. NCBI lineage: Bacteria > Pseudomonadati > Bacteroidota > Flavobacteriia > Flavobacteriales > Flavobacteriaceae > Flavobacterium > Flavobacterium acetivorans. The sequence continues at coordinate 3,443,205 of NZ_CP087132.1, read as the reverse complement.
TTTTAATTGCTGGATAATGTCTTGATCTGTATTGCCTTTTCGGTCTTTCCAGCTTTTTAAACTGATTAAGTTCATCCCGTAAGAAGCCCCTGTTCCGTCTGTAAGAAAGTTGTATCCTGCCAAGGTTGAAACCGAGGCGACTCCTTCATTTTTCATAGCCACTTCCTGAATGGCATCTACTACAGCTTCTGAACGCTCAAGGGTTGCACCCGAAGGCGTTGTGATACTGGCATAAATTGTTCCCTGATCTTCGTTTGGAATAAACCCGGTAGGTAATAATTTTCCTAAGCCCATTGTTGCCACACAGAAGATTAGTAAGCTTAAAATAGTTACGACACGACGGTTGACTATTAGACCTAATAATTTTCGGTAACGATCTGAAATTTTGTTGTACTGTTTGTTGAAGGAATCAATAAAACGATTGATCCAAGTGTTTTTTCGAGCCTGTCCGTGCGTATTTTTCAACATCATTGCACACAAAGCAGGTGTAAGGGTCAATGCGCTAATACCCGAAAGAACAATAGCAATAGCCATAGTTACAGAGAATTGACGGTAGAATACTCCAGCAGGTCCGGGAAGGAAAGCAACGGGTATAAATACTGCCGACATTACTAGGGTGATGGCTATAATAGCTCCTCCAATTTCGTGCATGGCACTTTCAGTAGCAGCTTTGGCATCGAGATGTTCTTCTTCCATTTTGGCATGGACGGCCTCCACTACTACAATAGCATTGTCGACTACAATACCGATGGCTAATACCAAGGCAAACAAAGTAATCAAGTTAATGGAGAATCCGAACAATTGCATAAAGAAGAACGTCCCGATAAGTGAAACCGGAACAGCAATAGCCGGAATAAGCGTAGAACGAAAATCACCCAAAAAGATAAATACCACAAGGGCTACCAATAAGAAGGCTTCAATTAAAGTAAATAATACGCCTTCTACAGAGGCGTTCAGGAAACTAGAAACATCGTAGCTGTAGGTATATGAAATTCCTGATGGAAAGGAAACTTTGAGTTCCTCCATCTTATTTTTGATGTTCTTAATTACGTCGCTGGCATTACTTCCCGGGCGTTGTTTTAAAACAATTGCTGCCGATGGTTTTCCGTTTTCTTTCGATAATACATCATAGTCTAATGAACCAAATTCTACTTCAGCAATATCTTTTAAACGCAACAACTCTCCTTGAAAATCACGTTTTATAATTACATTGTCGTATTGTTCTTTGGTATTGTATTTTCCGGTGTATTTCACTACGTATTGTAATGATTGTTCTATTTTACCAGAGCTTTCCCCTACTTTTCCGGGAGCAGCCTCAATGCTTTGTTGTTTTAGGCTTTGTATCACTTCTTCGGTCGAAATGTTGTACGATGCCATTTTTACCGGGTTCAACCACACACGCATAGCGTATTCGCGTTGGCCCATAATATCAGCAAATCCTACGCCTTCTATACGTTTGAGTTCCGGAAGAATGTTGATATCAGCAAAATTGTACAGGAATTTTTCATCCAGATTAGTGTCCGAACTCAAAATATTAAGGTACAATAGCATACTGTTTTGTACTTTTTCAACAATAACCCCTGATTTGATTACTTCTTCGGGTAGTTCGTCCAAAACCGAGGAAACCCTGTTTTGCACGTTTACTGCGGCAATTTCTGGATCGGTACCAGCGTTGAAAATAATATTGATCACACTGGTTCCGTCATTTCCGGAAACGGATGACATATAAGCCATTCCGGGTACTCCATTTACGGCGCGTTCCAAGGTGGTTACTACAGCTTTCACAGAGGCTTCGGCATTAGCACCAGTATATTTGGTGGTGACAGTTACCTCGGGTGGTGCAATGTCAGGGAATTGGGTCATTGGCAATTGCGTCAATGACAATGCCCCCAAAAGTACTATCATCAGCGATATCACTATCGACAGTACGGGTCTGTGTATGAATTTTGTAAACATGAATTGTCTTGTTTTTGTATGACTTTTGCCTTATTATAATTTGGAAATCAATTGTTGCATCGCTATAAGTTGTGGTGTTATTTTGTCACCGTCTTTTAAGCTTTGAATTCCCTCGTAGATGATATTATCGGAAGCAGAAAGTCCCGAAGCGATGACATATAAGTGTGGAATTCTTTGGCTGATTTCAATGTTTCGGGCACGTACAATATTGTTCTTGTCTACTACAAAGACGTATTGTTTGTCTTGAATTTCAAAAGTGGCTTTTTGGGGAATAATCAAGGCATTGTTTAGGGTATTGGTCAATTGGATTTTTCCGCTTGATCCATGTTTTAACAGCAGTTCCGGATTTGGGAATTTGGCGCGAAAGGCAATGTTTCCGGTATTTTGATCAAATTCTCCTTCGATGGTTTCAATAGTTCCCTTGTGTTGATGTGGTTTATTGTCGGCCAGAAGTAAGGTGATGTTATCTTGTCCTTTAGTACTGTTCTTAGCTTTAAATTGCAAGTATTCTTTTTCAGAAACGTTGAAATAGGCATAAACCGAGCGGTTGTTAGAAATAGTAGTCAATAAGGTTCCTTCGTTAATTAGACTTCCTGTTTTGAAAGGAATGCGGTTGATGATTCCGTCAAAAGGCGCTCTAATTTGTGTCATTGATAAATGAATAGCAGCACTGGCTTCGTTTGCGCGGTGTTCCTCAATACGGGCTAGTGCAGCAGCATAAGTGGCATGGGCTTTTTCCAATTCGGTTTTAGATACAACATTGTTTTTGGCCAAAATTTTTACGTTTTGCAAATCCAATTCGGCGTTTTTGGCATCAGCCAAGGCACTTTTTACCATTGCCTTTGCTTTTAAAACTTCTTTTTGTAGGCTTTGGCTATTGATACTGAACAATAGTTGTCCTGCCTTCACCGGTTTGCCTTCGTCTATGTGGATTTTTTCGATATAGCCATTGATTTTTGTACGAATTTCTACATTTTGTAATGATTGAATATCAGCAACATATTCATTAGTGTAGGTAGTGTCTACTAGAATAGGTTTTGTAATAGAATATTTTTCTAAAGCAATCTTTTCTTCTTTTTTTGTGTTACAAGAGATTGTGGAGCCTAAAAGTACAGATAGGCTAAAAAACAAAGCAATTTTGTTCATTTTAGTATTGTTTAATGAAATTTAAAATAGGTATAAGTAGGGGTGTTTGCCTATTCTGTTTTGAGAATAGCAAATAAGTAAATGGACTTATAAATAAATATTAAACTTCAGGAGGCGGTGGTACAATATTAGGATGAAATTGCATATTGTATGTTTCCTTATAATTGATTTTCCCTTGTTTTGAAGTGTAAAAGGGAGTAACAGTAAAGAGTTGGTTGTTTTTTATTGCAAAAAAATCAATGTTTTCACCAGTATCGGTATGAGATATAACATGGTTTTCCGTAGAGGAATTATCTGGGAATGCTTTTTTTATTGGTGTAGCCGTTTTTGTAATACTAGATACAGTAGATGCTTCTGTTTTACAAAAAGATAAGTCGACACCAATTGTTCCAGATGGATGAGCTATTATAGCATTGCTAAAGAAAAAAAATGACAGAATAAGCCAAATAAAAGGGGAGCTACTATGTGTTTTTATCTTTTCCATTTTGGAGTGCAAATATATACTAATACTGCGTTTTGCGTCCTGATTTAAGGAAATTTTAAGTATTTTTTCAGTGTATATTCAGGGCTCAAAGAGGTTGGATTGTTTTGATGGGCAGCCAAGTTGTTGCATATCAGAGTTAATGAATTAAAACTGAAATTTGGGTTTATAAAATGGGGTAGGATGAGGAGGTTAAACTCGGAATTAATGATATAATCCACCCAAAAACGGAATTTGAGATCGCAATTGTAGAAGAAGAAATGCCATTGATTTATGCTTGCTATTTTTTTTTTGTAAATAAAAACTCAAATAGGCTGATATTAGTCCTGAATTGTTATTTTTGCAAAAGATAATGAGACGCAGTAAGGTTTTGCAATTACTGGTTTTAATATACGGGCGTAGTTCAAGGGTAGAATAGCGGTCTCCAAAACCGTTGATGGGGGTTCGAATCCCTCCGCCCGTGCATGAAATAGGCCACAGTCTGTACTTGAAGATTTGGGGGTATCTAGTTGATTAGATACTTTGGTAAAATTTAAAATAACAGAACATAAACAAACCCGACAGTTTATTGAAACTTGTCGGGTTTGTTTATTTAAAGAAAACGGTTTTTCTACTTAAGGTTGTTTTTCAAACATTTCCAATTCAAAAACCAGATTTGTGTTTGGAGGTATGACACCACCGGCGCCTCTTTCTCCGTAAGCCAAGCTTGAAGGGATGAACAGTACTACTTTGTCACCAAATCCCATAAGACTCAATCCTTCAATAAATCCGGGAATCATACCGTCTTTTTTACCCGCCTGAAAAGGGAAGGCCTGGTATCCTTTTTGAGCCGCTCTGTTTGGGTCGTGTTTTCCATAAATTTTGGCTACATCCTCATAGCTGCTGTCAAATAAGTTTCCGTCTTCAAAGTAACCGGAGTATTTAAAGTAGAAAGTAGATCCATCTACTGGTTTTACACCTGTTCCTTTTTGGATCACTTTATAGGCAAGTCCGCTGTTTGTCTTTGTAGCATTTGCTTTTGTAGTAGACAAAAAAGCCGCTTTTTCGGCAACAACAGAAACCAATTTCTCCGCTAAGACTTTTTTCTTTTCGGCCTCAATGGCAGCTTGTTTTTTGGCGTCTTCTTCTTTATTGTTAAAATAATCGGCAAACACTTTTTGTGCGTCGAATTTTTTTGCCAATTTTCCTTTTCTAATGATGGTAATTTTGGTGATGGCATCATCTTGCGCAATACTGTTTACCACTTCGATCCCTTGGGTAACATGACCAAAAACGGTATGTTTTCCGTCTAGCCAAGACGTTTCTTTATGAGTGATAAAAAACTGACTTCCATTGGTAGCTGGGCCAGAATTAGCCATAGAAAGAATTCCTGCTTTATTGTGCTTTAAATCGGTGAATTCATCTTTAAAAGCATATCCGGGACCACCGGAACCATTCCCTGACGGATCACCTCCTTGAATCATGAAATCCTTGATTACGCGGTGAAATTTTAGGCCATCAAAAAAAGGTTTTCCTTTGCGTTTTTCGTCAGAGACAAAATCATTTTTTCCTTCGGCGAGTGAGACAAAATTAGCAACGGTAATAGGTGTTTTTTGATATTCCAGCGCAAGGGTAATTTCCCCTTTGGTTGTAGTAATTACAGCAAAGATTCCTTCGGGAGCTACAGCCTTTTTTGTATTGGATTTTGTTGCTATTGCCTTCTTAGGAGCAGCTGTTTTTTTTACGGTTTGTGCCTGAACGGTCAGCATTCCGATAAATGCAAATAATAAAAATTTGAATTTCATTTTTCTAAATTTAAAGTTCTCTTCTTCTGTTGGATTGGATTATTGAGGTGTTGCTTCCAATAATTCAATTTCAAAAATAATATTGGCATTTGGTGGTATAACATCGCCAGCGCCACCAGCGCCATAGGCTAAATGTGAAGGGATGAATAGTATTGCCTTATCGCCAAAAGATAATTTTTCTAGACCTTCAATGAATCCCGGAATCATGCCGTCTTTTTTACCAGCTTGAAAAGGAATAGGTTGGTAGCCCATTTGGGCAGCTCTGTTTTCGTCAAACTTTCCGAAAATTTGTGCCACACTTTCTATGCTAGTGTCAAACAGATGACCGTCTTCAAGAAAACCGGCATAGTGAATGTATAATGGTGCTCCTTTGGCAGGCTCTTTACCACCAGCTTTTTTAGTGATAACATATTTAAGACCGCTTGAGGTTTTGATGGCCTTACTTTTCAAAGCATTGAAGTATTTCACTTTGTCTTCACGAACGTCTTTGTATTTTTCGTCGTATATTTTTCTGTTTTGTTCTTCAATTGCTTGTCTGTTCTTTTGATTTTCAGATTCAACTGTGAAGTAATCAGAAAATGTTTTAACGGCATTGAATTTTTTCGCTGCTTCGCCTTTTCTGATAATGGTGATTTTCTTGATAAAATCGTCTTGTACAATTTTATTTACAGTTTCCATTCCATTTTCTACCACATGTCCAAAAATAGTGTGTTTTCCGTCTAACCATGGTGTTGAAAGGTGCGTAATGAAGAATTGGCTGCTGTTTGTCGCAGGGCCATTATTGGCCATAGCCAAAACGCCTCCATCAATAAATTGCAAATCTGAAAATTCATCTTTAAATTTATAGCCGGCATCGCCAGAACCAGTTCCTAAAGGATCTCCCGTTTGTATCATGAAATCATTGATGACTCTGTGGAATTTTAATCCATCAAAAAAAGGTCGGTCTTTTAGGTTTTTATTGGTAACAAAATCATTTTTTCCTTCGGCCAAGGTAACAAAATTAGCTACTGTAATAGGTGCTTTTTTATAATCTAAGGATACAATGATGTCGCCTTTGCTAGTTTCAATTTTAGCATACAAACCATCAGGTAGATTGTTGTATTCCTCTTTACAAGAGTATAAAGTGGTAATTGCGAATAATACGAGTAAGATTCTTTTTTTCATAACGATTTACTTAATTATTTTAATGGTGTTTTTAGGTTTATGTGATCAGTAATATTTTAAAAAAAGCGCTTTTAAGGCTCTAGAGTATCTGTAGTTGTCTTTTTGGAAGCCTTAGCATCAATAAGGGTGTTGCCTTCCATTTCTGCTTTGTAAACAGCTTCAGGCTTAAAATCATGCAGGGTAACGGTGCAAAATAAAGGTTGGTTAACTCCTATTTTTTTATCATCCCCATGATAACCATAGCCCATGTGAGAAGGGAACAGAAAGTTTACTTTTTCATTTTTACGCATCAATTTGATGCCGTCTCTTAAACCCATCATGATATCTTGTTTGTCCACGCGATAAATTTGAGGTCTTAATTCTAATTGCGAATAGATGATATTGCCTTTAAGGTCTTTTATTTCATAATCAAAAAAAGCAATGTCTCCTTTTTTTGGCGTCAGTGTATCGAGTTCATTTTTGAATTCATAGGAATACCAATAGCCTTTTGTTGAGGCAAAAAATTCTACTGTAGGTTTGCTTTTGATGATTGCCTTAATTTGGTCTTCCTCGCTGGCTACTAGTTTTTTATTTCGGTCAACAGATTTTTTCATGAAAGAACCTGAGCTATGAGAGATAGGTCTGCGGGCTTCCTGATCTTGCTTACAACTCGAAAAAAGTAAGGTTAGTGCCAATGAAATGGGAATGAAAAGCTTTAGTTTCATGATGTTTTATATCGTAAGTTTAGTTACTAAATCTTCAAATTTGGCAATTGTTTCTGCCATAGATGTTTCTGATTTTCCTCCGGCAGCATTCTGGTGGCCTCCTCCGTTAAAATGGTCTCGGGCAAATTGATTGACATCAAATTCACCTTGGGAACGGAATGATATCTTAATAATTTTTTCTTCTTTATTTTCGATAAATATAGCTGTAAAAATAATTCCTTTTATTGTTAATCCGTAATTTACGATTCCCTCTGTATCTCCTTTGATGTGTTCAAAAGTGTTTAATTCCTCTTGAGTCAAAGTCGTATAGGTTGTCTTGTGATCAGCAAGGACCTTCATGTTTTGCAATGCTCTTCCTAATAATTGCAAACGACTGTAGGAGCTGTTTTCAAAAAGTAAACTTGGGATTTTAGTATTTTCTACTCCTAAATCGATTAATTCGGCTACAATTCTATGAGTGTTTCCGGTAGTTCCCGGGAAACGGAAAGAACCAGAATCGGTTAGGATTCCCGTATAAATACAAGTTCCTATGGTTTTATCGATATCCTCTTTTTGGTCCAGAAAAGAAATAAAGTTGTAGATCATCTCACATGTAGATCCAAAAGCAGTATCCGAATAGGTATAAGTGGCATAATTGTCCGGTTTTTGATGGTGGTCAATCATGATAAAAGTCGCTTTTTGCTGAGCCAATACCGGTTCCATTTCATTGCCTGTGCGGTGTAGGGCATTAAAGTCTAAGGTGAAAATCAAATCGGAGTTTTCCAGTATTTGAGTACAGTTTTCCTTGTCTTTTTCGAAAATTTTAACGGCTTCTGAGCCCGGAAGCCAAGCTAGGAAATCGGGAAATTCATTGGGAGCAATCACAATTGGTTCGTGATTGTTCTTCAATAGAAAGTGATATAATGCTAGAGTTGATCCCATTGCATCGCCATCTGGGCCTCTGTGCGGAATGATTGCAATTTTTTTTGGTGTTGCTAATAACAACTTTATCGCTTGAATGTCTTGTATTTTCATAGTCTGCGAAATTACATTTTTTTAATGTAAAGTTTTAAATCATTTAAAATTTAACATGCTTTTTCATATGTCGAAATTTATTATTTTTCAATGGTCATATGTTATTCGCATATCATCATTGGTCTTTGTGAGTAATTTTCGATCATGCTCATTTCACATTAGAAATTGTCCAGCTTTCTTCTTTTAAATTTTTCGTACAAATGGTATTTTGGTCCTTTTAAGCACTGCGAATGATAAATTCCTACTGAACCAGATGACAGATAAGCAATAAAACAAGCAAGCCCGATGAAGATTCCGCTTTCTAAGCCAAAAAGCTCCATTCCCATAACGGTGCAGGCGATGGGGGTATGGGTTGCTCCAGAAAAAACAGCGACAAATCCCATTCCGGCCAATAAGGCGATAGGAAGAGGAATGAAAAGAGACATTGCGCTTCCCAGTGTGGCTCCAACGAAGAAAAGGGGTGTAACCTCACCACCTTTAAATCCAGCACCCAAAGTAAATCCGGTAAACAGTATTTTTAAGATAAAAACATGATTTTCGCTTGCTTTCGAAAAAGATTCTACGATAACAGGAACTCCTAGTCCAAGGTATGTATTGGTTCCAATAAAATACATGGCAATAGCAAACAGCAATCCGCCAATGAAAGGGCGTAAAGGAGGGTATTTTATATTTTTTGTAAATAAAGCGCCCCAATAATGAGTACTTCTGGAAAATAACATGGCAGCCAATCCAAACAAAACGCTTACAGCTATAATCCAAAGAAGAATTTTTATGTCAAAATCAGGAAGTGAGGGAATGGAGTAATGCGTGTGTTTTACTTCCCAGAATTCCACCGTGAAATAAGCAATGAAGGCTACTAAGAACGATAAAATACTGCTTTTTAAGCTAATTTTACTAAAATATACAACCTCTAGGGCAAATAAGGCGCCGGCTAATGGAGTTCCGAAAACAGAGGAAAATCCGGCGCTAATTCCAAGAATAATAAGTGTTTTTCTGTCGGAATTATCGAGTTTGAAAATTGGGCTAAATTGATCGGCTATGGCGCCTCCCATTTGTACCGCTGTCCCTTCGCGTCCGGCTGAACCTCCAAAAAGGTGGGTGATTAAAGTACCGATAAGCACCAGAGGCGCCATTTTTAAAGGAATTGTCTTTTGCGGATTTTCGTACTCTTCCAGCAGTAAGTTATTGCCTTTTACCACTTCTTTGCCGTAATAATGGTAGCCTAAGCCTACAAGTAGTCCGCCTATTGGCAAAAGCCAAATGATCCATTGATGATGGTTTCTGGATTGTGTGACCCATTCGAGTGCCACTAAAAAAAATGCCGAAGCAGAACCGGATAAAAAGCCAATTAGGATGCAAATAAAGATCCATTTGAAAAGTAGCGGTATTGTTTTTTTTATTTTTTCTAAATTCATTCGTTTCAATAGGAGAATTGGCAAGTAATTTTTGGCTAAAGTATTACAATCCTTCTTGAATTAGTGGTTTTTCGGTGGCAATAGCGGTAAATTCTATTTCTACCAAATATTCAGGAGCGACTAACTTACTGATTTCATAAAAACCGGTAGTTGGTTTTACGTCTTTAAAAAATGTCGCATGAGCGCTTGCTACAGCTTCAAAGGTATTAATGTCAGTGGTGAATATTCGAGTACGAATGACGTCTTTCATGCCTACATTAAGGTCTTCCAGTACTTTTTCGACTCTTTTAAGAATATTCAATGTTTGAGCATGTGCATCATTGGCTTTTACGATATCGCCGTCAACTATTGCCACTGTACCCGATACTTCGATAATATTTCCAATGCGAACCGCTCTGCAATAGCCCATTTTGTCTTCCCAAGGAGAACCTGTCAATATGTTTTCTCTTTTCATTTGGATGTTTTTTTTTGTTTTATATTTTTAAAACTAGTCTCATTGATAGTTTGGTATATTTTTTGCCACTTGTAAAAATAATAAAATAAAGAATACTGGTTTTGTATATGAAGTCAATTTTCGAAAAAAATGAATTTTAGTCTATTTTAGGCTTTGAAAGAAAATAAATTTGAGAATTGAATGTTATAATAGAAAGTTAAAATCTACTTTTTTATAGGCTTTTGTACCATTGGTTTTTTATTTTTAAAAATTTTACATCAATAATTATTTAGATTATAAATATTATGAATCGAATACTCTTTTTTATTTTACTACTGGGATTGTCCGTAAAGGGTTATTCTCAAAGCGAATTTAATTCTAAATTTAAAGGAATACCACCTATAGATACCAAATTTAAATCTAAGAAGGTGAAACCCCCTGTTGTTGAGCCTCCAAAGGTTATTGCTCCAGAAGTTGCTAAAAAACCGAATCCTTCTCCGATAATAGAAAAGCCCAGCACCATTTCGATGATTCCTAAAAATGAATTTATTAATCCCGGAGACGCCATAAGAGATAAATTAAATAAAAAAGAAGAACAACCAGAAGGGATAGTCTATAGAAGAAACCAGAATCTTGGGGATTTTAAAACAACATCCGTTACTGCCAAAGTATTGTATCGTGATGCGGCTTATGTAGACGGCGATCAAATAAGAGTGTATTTAAATGATAGTGTTATTCAATATCAGGTGAATTTAGACAGTAATTTTCAAGGTTTTGAAATACCATTGGTAAAAGGTTTTAATAAAATTGATTTTGAAGCTTTGAATCAAGGGAGTTCTGGACCTAATACGGCTGAATTTAAGGTGTATGATGACAAAGGTGTATTAATATCGGCTAGTCAGTGGAATTTAGCAACCGGATTTAAAGCTACGCTCGTTCTTACTAAAGAGTAGTTGTTTTACCGTTTTTTGATTTTGCGTTTAACAATAGCGGAAGAAGCGGTGTTTAACTAGTACTAGTCTTGCTGTTTTGATCAGAATTTTCTTTCATTTCTATACTGTTTTTGGAGAGGTTAATATTAAAAATACTTGATGTTTATTGGGATATAAATAAATTTCAATTTTTTCAAATTTCAATTTTTCAATTCCAAATATAAAAAGTATTTTTGCGCATGCAACACAACGTACTTATTTTAGATTTCGGATCGCAATACACTCAGCTTATTGCGCGTAGAGTTCGCGAATTAAATATATTCTGCGAAATTTTCCCATACAATCATTTTCCGAGTGATTTATCAAGTTATAAAGCCGTAATTCTTGGAGGAAGTCCATTTTCTGTTAGAGGAGAAGATGCACCACATCCTGATTTATCTCAAATAAGAGGTAAATTACCTGTGCTTGCCGTATGTTACGGGGCGCAGTATTTAGCCCATTTTAGCGGTGGGGAAGTGGCAGCTTCTAATACCAGAGAATACGGTAGAGCTAATTTATCTTATATAAAGGAGAATGAAATTTTCTTTGAAGGTGTTTCAGAGAACAGTCAAGTTTGGATGAGTCATAGCGACAGTGTAAAAGCTTTGCCTACAAATGGAGTGAAACTGGCCAGTACGCATGACGTAGAATTTGCCGCTTATAAAATTGAAGGCGAAACAACTTATGCTATCCAATACCATCCTGAGGTTTTTCATTCTACAGATGGATCAAAAATGCTTGAAAACTTCTTGGTAAAAATTGCCGAGGTTCCTCAAAACTTTACTCCAAATGCTTTCGTTGAAGAGATGGTAGCTGAGCTAAAAGAAAAAGTAGGAGAGGATAAGGTAGTTCTTGGACTTTCGGGAGGGGTAGATTCTACTGTGGCAGCGGTCTTGTTGCACCAGGCTATCGGGGAAAACCTGTATTGTATTTTTGTAAATAACGGTTTACTTCGTAAAAACGAATTCCAGAATGTATTGGATCAATACAAAGGAATGGGTTTAAACGTAAAAGGAGTAGATGCCGGAGATCGTTTCTTGTCAGAATTGGCAGGAGTTAGTGATCCGGAAACCAAGCGTAAAATTATCGGCCGTGTATTTATCGAAGTTTTTGATGATGAATCACACCTTATTGAGGATGTAAAATGGCTGGCTCAAGGAACAATTTATCCTGATGTGATTGAATCTGTTTCGGTTAAAGGACCTTCTGCAACTATTAAATCGCACCATAATGTAGGTGGATTGCCTGATTATATGAAGTTGAAAATTGTAGAACCGCTTCGTATGCTTTTCAAAGATGAAGTACGAAGAGTGGGGGCTACTTTAGGAATTGATCCAGAATTGTTAGGAAGACATCCTTTCCCAGGACCTGGATTGTCTATCCGTATTTTAGGGGATATTACACCGGAGAAGGTTCAAATTTTACAAGATGTAGATAAAGTCTTTATTGACGGGTTGAAATCTTGGGGATTGTATGATAAAGTTTGGCAAGCAGGAGCGATTTTGTTACCGGTTAACAGCGTAGGTGTTATGGGTGATGAGCGTACTTATGAAAAGGTAGTGGCGCTTCGTGCTGTTGAATCTACTGATGGTATGACAGCTGACTGGGTGCATTTGCCCTATGATTTCTTGATGAAGGTGTCTAATGATATTATCAATAAAGTAAAAGGGGTAAATAGAGTGGTATATGACATTAGTTCTAAGCCGCCGGCAACAATAGAATGGGAATAAATCAATAGTATATTCCTTTTAAGAAATGCATTATTATTAGTGCGCTTTATAGAAACGGTATCAGATTTTGGAATAAAATTTGATACCGTTTTGCTATCTTTGAATTATTAATTTTACAAATAAAATAATGAAGTATTTTTTCGCGATTTATATGACTGCTTTCTTGTTTACGACTACTGTTTTTTCACAAGGAAAAATGATTACCCATAAAATAGAAAAAGGAGAAACAATCAATCAAATAGCTCAAAAATATAAAGTGACCCCGTTTGATATTTATCAATTAAATCCAGATGCGCAAAGAGGGTTGACTCCTAATGGAACCTTGCTGGTTCCCAATAAATCGACTGCTAAAATTCTGATTCAGCAGCCTAAAGCAAGCACTCAGCCGCAAACGCACGAGGTTGTTGCTAAAGAGACTTTATACGGAATTGAAAAAAAATACGGAGTGTCGGATCAGGATTTGAAAAAAGCCAACCCAAGTATTGAAAAAGACGGTTTGCAAATAGGTCAAATCTTAGTGATTCCTTCAAAAAACAATTCCAAAGCAACTACTGCTATTCAGGAAAAAGTGGTCTATCATGATGTGTTAGCTAAGGAAACAAAATATTCGATTGCTAAGCAATACGGAATCACAATAGAGGAATTAGAAAAACGCAATCCCGAAATTGTAGCTAATTTGCCTATTGGCTATAGGTTAGTTATTAAAGGGAATGCTCCAAAAGTGGTAAAAGTTATTGAGAAAGTTGAAGCTCAAAAAGAAGTATTAAAGCCAAGTTTTTCAAAAAAAACAGCTGCGACCGATTATGTTATGTATGAGGTCAAACCAAAGGAAACGCTTTACAGTTTGTCAAAAATGACTGGGCTGAGTCAAGAAGAATTAATTGTGATTAATCCGGAATTAAAAAATGGTGTTGAGACAGGAATGAAATTAATGGTTCCTTCCAAAGTATTGGTTTCGAATGATGTGAGAAAAGAGTCTGTCACTTTGTCTAAAAAAATAAATAATGCTAGCAGAAAAAGAATGGTCTTGTTGTTGCCTTTTAATATATCTAAAATAGAAGGAGATACCGTTAATTCGACCATAGAGCGTTTGAAAAAAGATAAGTTTTTAAACATGACTTTGGATTTTTATTCGGGAGCTCTCATGGCCATCGATTCGGCTAAAGTGCTTGGGCTTCCAGTTGATGTTGAGATATATGATTCTCAGGAAACTAAAAACAGCTCTAATGTGGCGGCTATTGTGCGCGATAATAAATTAGAATTGGCCGATGCGGTTGTAGGACCTTTTTATCAAAGTAATGCAGAAACAACGGCTCAATTGTTAAGTGCAGCCAATGTTCCTGTAATTTCTCCGCTATCAAAAGATATTGGTAATCCTTATGCTAATCTTTTCCAGACGATACCTACTGTTGAGGTGGTTAGGAACACTGTCTTTGATTATATGCGAGCTAATAAAGGGAATATTATAGCTGTGGTTGACAGGAAAAAGGAATCAGTGATTAAGTACATACAGCAATATCAAAAAGACGTTCGTTTTGTAGCTTTCAAAGAGAATGGAAGTGTATCGGCTGAAAGTTTGAAAAGTATGTTGGTTAAAGATAAAATGAACTATGTTGTTATGGAAACCGGGAATACCGGAATGGTTAAGGCAACCATAGCAGCTATGGTGAGCGCTATGGCTATGTATCAGGTACAACTGGTTATTCTCGAGCCTAATGAGACTTTGGATACTGATGAAATTAATTTTTCAAATTTAACCAAGTTAAAGTTGATGTATCCTTCGGTGACACGTGATAATCAGTCTCCGGAAGCATTAGTTTTTAAAAATAAATATAGAAAGCTGAATAATATTTCTTCCAGTGATTTTGCTACCCGAGGTTTTGATGTTACTTTTGATACTTTGTTGCGATTGTCACAGGATAAAAGTTTTGAAGAAACAGCAAACGCGATTGGAACTGTACAGGTAGATAATAAGTTTGAATACTATAAAAAAGAGGATGGAGGATATACTAATAAAGGCGTATTCGTGCTTTATTACGATACTGATTTAATCATAAAAGAAGCAAAATAATGACATCAAAAGTAACCTACTTAGGGGAGTTAAGAACGTCCTCAATACATTTGCAATCAGGAAATGAAATCATCTCTGATGCGCCAGTAGATAATAACGGAAAAGGAGAAGCTTTCTCGCCAACAGATACTGTTGCTAATGCTTTGGCAAGTTGTATGATGACTATAATGGGGATAAAAACCCGTGAAATGAATGTTGATTTGACTGGAAGTACAGCTTCTGTAACTAAAATTATGAATGCGGAGCCAAGAAGAATTGGTGCAATAGAAATTGAATTTGAAATGTGCGGTACTTCGGATGCTAAAAATCAAACGATTTTAGAAAGAGCCGCTATGACTTGTCCTGTTTTTTTAAGTTTGAATGCTGATATCGAAAAAAGAATCACTTTTAACTGGAAATAATTTTAGAACTAAGAAGAAAGAAATAAGAGAAAAGATTCCGTCAGTTAATCTTTTCTCTTATTTCTTTTTTGTTTCCCTTTCTTTTAAATAAAATGGATAAAAATCAACAACAACTTATCAAACTTGCTCATACCAAAATGCCTTTTGGTAAATACGAAGGAAAATACCTCATTGATTTACCTGAATATTATGTGGTTTGGTATCATAATAAAGGTTTCCCAAAAGGAGAATTAGGAGAGCAGTTACAATTGATATACGAATTAAAATTAAATGGGCTCGAAGAATTGATACGAAATATTAAAAAACGTTATCCAAAACCGCATTGATTTCTTAAATTAACGAGGTTTTGATTTTAAGGATAATAGATTAAGACATTGTCAAATTTCCGAATTATCTCTTTTCTAAATTAGCATAATCTCAATTTATAATCGTATTTTTGCCGAGTTTTTTACGCAACTACAATACAAACAACACATAGAATGAATCAAACGAAATATATTTTTGTTACTGGCGGTGTGACTTCTTCCTTAGGAAAAGGGATTATCGCAGCATCTTTGGCAAAATTGTTACAAGCAAGAGGATATCGAACCACTATTCAAAAATTCGACCCTTATTTAAACGTTGACCCAGGGACTTTAAACCCATATGAGCACGGAGAATGTTACGTAACGGATGATGGTGCTGAAACTGATTTGGATTTAGGTCATTACGAGCGTTTCTTGAATGTTCCTACTTCTCAGGCTAATAATGTTACCACAGGAAGAATCTATCTTTCGGTTATTGAAAAAGAAAGAAGAGGAGAATTTCTTGGAAAAACGGTACAAGTAGTGCCTCATATTACCAATGAAATTAAAGATAGAATGCAATTACTTGGTAATTCAGGTGATTTTGATATTGTAATCACTGAAATAGGTGGAACAGTAGGGGATATTGAATCTTTGCCTTATATTGAATCGGTTCGTCAACTGGTTTGGGATATGGGAGAGAACAATGCTATTGTAATTCATTTGACTTTAGTGCCTTATTTAGCGGCAGCCGGGGAGTTGAAAACAAAACCAACGCAACATTCCGTAAAAACTTTAATGGAAAGCGGTATCAAAGCTGATATTTTAGTTTGTAGAACAGAGCATGAAATTTCAGATGAAATACGCAATAAATTGGCTTTGTTTTGTAATGTAAAAAGAGAAGCTGTTAT
Source organism: Flavobacterium acetivorans (assembly GCF_020911885.1). Taxonomy (NCBI): domain Bacteria; kingdom Pseudomonadati; phylum Bacteroidota; class Flavobacteriia; order Flavobacteriales; family Flavobacteriaceae; genus Flavobacterium; species Flavobacterium acetivorans. The sequence goes on along the minus strand of NZ_CP087132.1, from coordinate 3,426,740 downwards.
TCAATCTATCGATGCTTCCACAATTTACGAAGTGCCTAATTTAATGTTAGAAGAAGGTTTAGATGTTGTGGCGTTAAAAAAATTAGACTTACCTAAGAAAGCGGCTCCAGACTTGAAAAACTGGAATACTTTTTTACGCAGATTAAAAAATCCAAAACACACTATAAATATTGGTTTGATTGGAAAATATGTGGAGATGCAAGATTGTTACAAATCAATTTTGGAAGCTTTCATTCATGCAGGAGCTGCAAATGAGACCAAAGTAAATGTAGTTTCAGTCCATTCAGAGCATATTGATGAAACAAATATTGCTGAGAAATTAGCAGGATTAGACGGTATTCTTGTTGCTCCCGGTTTTGGAGAAAGAGGAATTGAAGGAAAAATTGAAGCAGTACGTTATGCTCGTGAAAACAAGGTTCCGTTTTTTGGAATTTGTTTGGGAATGCAAATGGCTGTGATCGAATATTCAAGAAATATTTTAGGTTTGGCTGATGCCAATTCTACTGAGATGAACGATAAAACGGCTCATCCGGTTGTTAACTTGATGGAAGAGCAAAAAACGATTACTGACAAAGGTGGGACTATGCGTCTTGGAGCTTGGAAATGTGATTTGAAAAAAGACTCATTGGCTTATAAGATTTATGAAAAAGAAACTATTTCTGAACGTCACCGTCACCGTTATGAGTACAACAGTAATTATGTAGCACAATTGCAAAATGCTGGATTGATTGCCTCAGGGGTGAATCCTGATACGGGATTGGTAGAGATTGTTGAGTTAGAAAATCATCCTTTTTTCATAGGAGTTCAATACCATCCTGAATATAAAAGTACCGTTGCTACTCCACATCCAATATTTGTGAATTTTGTAGCTGCTGCAGTTAAAGCTAAAAAGAAATAATATTCAGTTCAGTATACCAAAATGGTACTGAAATCTAATTTTGTTTGTTGGAAAACGATAAACGATAAAAATAAATAATTGTATTATAATGGAACAAAAAAAGTTTGACCCGAATTCGATAATAGGTTTTGCATTGATTTTTGGGATATTAATTTGGATAATATACAACAATCAGCCAGATCCAAAAGCGATTGCAGCTGAAAAAGCGCAAAAAGGATTGGTTCTTAAAGCAACCAAAGCCAAAGAATTGAGCGAGAAAGCCATTACCGAAGCTACTGTAGCAGTTGCTACAAGCGGTGATTCGACTCAGGTAGCTCAATTGGAAAAAACATTGGGTAACTTTGCTTATTCAGCGACGCTTCCTTCTGCCAAAGAGACTTATACTACAATCGAAAACGAGGTGGTCAAACTAAAAATTGCCAATAAAGGGGGATATATTGTTGAAGCTACTTTAAAGAATTTCGAAAGATTCAAAAAAGGTTCCGGGGAATTAGTGGAGTTGATAAAAAACAATAATTCTAATTTAAATATACAATTGTTTACCAATGACAATCGTACCTTAAATACTAAAAACCTTTATTTTGAGCCTAGTTTGACTAAAAACGGAGAAGATCAAATCTTATCCATGCGATTGAAGGCAGGTGCAAATGAATTTTTGGAATACAAATACATATTAAAGCCAAACGATTATATGATTGGTTTTGATATTCGTTCCCAAGGATTGAATAAAGTTTTAAATACTTCAAAACCATTAGATTTAGAATGGAGTTTGAAATCATACAGAAATGAAAAAAGTATTTCTTATGAGAATAAGTATACTGAAATTTATTTTGAGCATAAAGACGGTAAAACAGATTATGCCGGTCTAGGACAAAAAGAAGAAGAGACACTGGAAAAAGCAACTTTTGTGGCTTTCAAACAGCACTTTTTTACTAGTATTCTTTTGACAGATAAGGCTTTTGAAACCGCTAAAGTGCAGTCTGATAATTTAGTGCATGATGAAAAAGTAGACAGTATTTTTACGAAGCAATTTAAGGCAAATGTTCCTTTGGCTTTTTCAAACGGAGAAGTAGATTATAAGATGAGTTGGTATTTTGGGCCTGCTGATTATAAGATTTTAAGTTCATATGATAAAAATATTGAAAAAATTATCACTCTAGGATGGGGAATTATCGGTTGGATCAACAGATTTATCTTTATTCCTTTATTTGGATTCTTAGGTTCGTATATTGCTTACGGACTGGCAATTATTATTTTTACGATTTTGATAAAATTGGCCATGTCGCCTATTACCTTTAAATCGTTCTTGTCACAAGCAAAGATGAAAGTATTGCGTCCTGAAATTGCTGAATTGGGGGAGAAATTCAAAAAAGACCCGATGAAGAAGCAACAGGAAACTATGAAGTTGTACAACAAGGCAGGTGTGAACCCAATGGCAGGTTGTATTCCGGCTTTGATCCAAATGCCTTTTTTGATGGCATCGTTTCAGTTCTTCCCATCTGCTTTTGAGTTAAGACAAAAAAGTTTCCTTTGGGCAGACGATTTATCTTCATTTGATTCCGTTGTCAAATTACCATTTCATATTCCTTTGTACGGGGATCATATCAGTTTGTTTCCAATATTGGCCGCGATTGCTATTTTCTTTTATATGAAGATGACATCTGGTGATCAACAAATGGCCGCTCCTCAACAAGAAGGTATGCCGGATATGGCTAAAATGATGAAAATTATGATTTATGTCTCACCATTGATGATGTTGTTTTTCTTCAATAGTTATGGTGCAGGATTGAGTTTGTATAACTTTATTTCAAATTTGATCACTATTGGAATCATGATTGTTATCAAAAGATATTTCATTGATAGCGATAAGATTCACGCTCAAATTCAGGAGAATAAATTGAAAGAGCCTAAAAAACAAGGTAAATTTCAACGAAAGCTTCAGGAAGTGATGGAGCAGCAAGAAGCGCTGAAAGCACAACAGAAAAAGAAATAAATGATCAAAAAAAAAAGCTCCCGAATTAAGGGAGCTTTTTTTTATTAATGATTTTTTATAATACAGGTAATAGAACTTTATCTATTGCATGAATAACTCCATTTGAGCACTGTACATCTGTAGCAATAATATTAGAAATTCGATCGTTGGCATCTTTTATTTTTGCGCCACCGCTGAGCTGAATGCTAAAAGTCTGAGCTGGTGTAAGGATTGGAGTTATTATTTGTCCTTCGGTTAAACTAGCTGCTAAGACATTTGCTGGGCTTATTACGTGATACTGCAGAACTTTGGTCAAATTAGCAGCTGAAACTCCTGCGATTCCTCCTGGAGCTAGTTCTGTATTTAAGGCAGTAAATGCGCTATTTGTAGGTGCAAATACCGTGAAGGGACCAGTTCCTGATAAAACAGATACGAAGTCAGGCTGTCCTGAGCTTGTTAGTGCGCCAACTAATGAAGTGAAATTTGGATTTGCGGTTGCGTGGGTAACAATAGTTGGTAGCCCGATGACTTTGTCTACGATATGGATAACACCATTAGTCGCCATAATGTTAGGAGTACTAACTGTAGCAACACCATTTAATTTAACCCCAGCACTTGTGTTTACAAACATGCTTAGTGTATTAGTTGTTGATGCAGTTCCCTTGGCTAATGTTTTAATGTAGCCTGTAGTTAGGTCAGAAGCTGACAGTTTAGTAGCAATAACGTGATTTAGTAAAATTTGAGTCAGTGTTTCTTTTGGTACATCATTGATGGTCGCATAAGGTGTTGATGCAAGAAATGCGGTAAATGCTGCATTTGTAGGAGCAAAGACGGTATAAGTACCACTAGCCTGTAGGGTAGCTGCTAATTCAGCTCTTTTTAAGGCTTGGACTAAAATACTTAAATCTGAAGTTTTTGATGCCAGTCCTGTTATGGAATTGTCAGCTGGAGTAGTCGTGTTATCATCATTGTTGCATGATGAAAATAAAACTAAAAAACTCAAAAATAGAGTTAAATTCTTGATTTTAAATAGATTTTTCATGGTATAGGGATTTAATATTCATTACGAAGTTAAAATATTTTGTTTAATATTTTGCATTAAAACATAAACAAAATTAAAAATTATGATTTTTTTAAATTTTGTTTAACTGGTATTAATATATTGTTTTATAGGTATTTATAATTTTTGTTAGTTATGTAAGGGGTTTTTGTGTTATACTAATTTTACTTTATGTTGAACAATTTGTAACGGGATTTTTTGTCGGTAATAGGGCTTTGTTTTTTGTTTAAAATAGATTGAAAGCTCTTAGGATGTTTTTAATTAATCGGATATAAAAATGTAGTTATTCTTTTATAAAGCGTAAATTTGCCTTAGTAAGTAAATAGTTATAAGTAAACATTTGGCACTAATGATACAGTTTAAGTTTTGTTTTTTTAAGATCTTCTGTTTGGTTCTTTTTAGCCAAACAATACTAGCACAGACGGATTTCAATAAGTTGGATTCTAATGGGAAGAAACATGGATTATGGAAAGGTTTTTATGAAGAATCCAAAAGACCTAAGTATGAAGGAACTTTTGAGCATGGAAAAGAAATTGGTGTTTTTAATTTTTATGATGATACCAAAGCGAAATCCATAATAGCCACAAGAGAATTTAATGTAAAGGACAATTCTGCTTATACCATCTTTTATGATCAGGCGAAAAACAAGGTCAGTGAAGGAAAGCTAGTGAATAAATTATTTGAAGGACCATGGAAATATTACCATCAGGCTTCGTCTACGATAATGACAATCGAGAATTATAAGAATGGGAAGTTAGAAGGGCTACGCTCGGTATTTTACCCCAATGGAAAAATTGCAGAAGAAACCAATTATAAAAACAATCTGAAAGACGGCTTCTATAAGAAATATTCAGATAATGGCATTGTGCTTGAAGAAGCTGTTTACAAGAATAATGAATACAATGGACTGGCTGTTTTTAGAGATCCTGAAGGAAACATCGTTTCAAAGGGACAATTTTCAAAAGGAAAGAAAGCAGGGATCTGGCAGTTTTTTGAAAAAGGGAAACAAGTCAAGGAAGTCAATATGAGTGATCTTGGAAGTGCTTCAAAAACCAAACAGAATTAAGTTTGCCTGTGCAGAGATACTGTAATAAAACTTTGTAACTTTGCAGTCTTAAAAATAAAATAAAATGAAGCGTGTTGTTGTAGGACTTTCGGGAGGTGTAGATTCAAGTGTTGCTGCTTATTTGTTGCAACAACAGGGATACGAGGTAATCGGTCTGTTTATGAAAAACTGGCATGATGATTCAGTAACTATTTCGAATGATTGTCCTTGGCTCGAAGACAGCAACGATGCTTTATTGGTTGCCGAAAAATTAGGGATTCCATTCCAAACCGTTGATTTAAGCGAAGAATACAAAGAGAAAATCGTTGATTATATGTTCAACGAATACGAAAAAGGACGTACTCCAAATCCTGACGTACTTTGTAATCGCGAAATAAAATTTGATGTTTTCATGAAAATTGCCTTAAGTCTGGGAGCTGATTATGTAGCGACAGGACATTATTGTCAAAAAAGTGAAATTGAAGTTGACGGAAAAACAATTTATCAATTGCGCGCTGGCGCTGACAATAATAAAGATCAATCGTATTTTCTCTGTCAATTATCGCAAGAGCAATTGTCTAAAGCTTTATTTCCTATTGGGGAATTAACCAAGCCAGAAGTACGGGAAATTGCCGCCGAGATGGAATTAGTAACCGCCGAAAAGAAAGATTCTCAAGGATTATGTTTCATAGGAAAAGTGCGTTTGCCTGAATTTTTACAGCAAAAATTGCAGCCTAAAGAAGGTGTGATTATTCAAATAGACAAAAATAATCCGGTTTATAATTTACAGAAAAAAGATGATTTAGCCTTGGAAGAAGAGTTGATCTCGGCTTCAAACAAAATTATTTATTCTCCTGAAATGGGGAAAGTGGTGGGTAAACACCAAGGAGCCCATTATTTTACAGTAGGACAACGAAAAGGCTTGAATGTAGGGGGGACGGCTGAAGGTTTATTTGTAATAGCAACAGATGTAAATACCAATACAATTTACACAGGAATGGGCAGTCATCACCCCGGTTTGTTTCGTTCGGCATTATTTATAGAGCAATCCGAAGTGCATTGGGTTCGCCCTGATTTGGCTTTGGCCAATGGAGAACAAATGGAAGTGATGGCAAGAATACGCTACAGACAGCCGTTGCAGAAAGCGATCTTGCATCAGTATGAAAACGGAATGTATGTTTCTTTTGAAGAACCACAATCTGCCATTACTGAAGGGCAATTTGTAGCTTGGCATTTAGGAGATGAATTAGTTGGTTCGGGTGTTATTTCTTAGCGTACTACTTATTTGTAAAATTTAGAACAAAAGAATATTGGATGCTATAGCGCTTTGATGTTAATTTGTTTTTTATATTTAGGAATTAAAACGCAATAAGTTCGTTTTGACTAATGATAAGTGCTAACTATGAAAAAGCTCTGTTTATCTTTTTTCTTATTGCTGACCACGATTGTTTTTTCGCAGCAAGACGGTTGGATTTATTTCAATGCTAAACCGAACTCGCAATTTTATTTTGATTCCCCTTTAGAAATGCTTTCACAGCGTGCTTTGGACAGGAGACTGAATCAAAACATAGCCTTAGATACAAAAGATATTCCTATTGATTTATCGTATATCCGTCAAGTAAAATCTGTTGAAGGAATTACCCTTATGGCTCAGTCAAAATGGCTAAACGCCATTCACGTGAGAGGAACTTCGGTCTTAATCAATTCGCTGAAAAACTTCCCTTTTGTGGCGAAAGTGGAATTTGCTGATGCCTCTTTGAATCAAGCTGGGGAAATGGCGAAAACCTTAAAAACTAAAAAGCAAGACAAAACTCAGGATATTGAAATTAGTTATGCTTATGGGAACTCGGCAAATCAACTTCAAATGCTTAACGGCCACTATTTGCATCAGCAAAATTATACTGGTTCCGGAAAAATTATAGCGGTTTTGGACGCTGGTTTTCCAGGGGTGAATACCGCCGAACCTTTTAGAAAATTAAGAGATAATAATCAAATTTTGGGCGGTTATGACTTTGTACGCAGGAATGTTGATTTCTATTCGGGTGACCAACATGGTACTATGGTATTGTCCTGTATGGGAGGATACAAAGAAAATGCCTTGGTAGGTACTGCTCCCGAAGCATCTTATTATTTATTTATTACTGAGGATAACTCCTCCGAAAATCCGGTTGAAGAATCTCTTTGGGTAGAGGCTGCTGAAAAAGCCGATAGTTTGGGAGTAGACATAATTAACACCTCTTTAGGTTATTTTGACTATGACAACACGGCCTATAGTCATACTTATAGCCAAATGAACGGAACTACCGCTTTTATGTCCCGAGGAGCCGAAATCGCTTTTAGCAGAGGGATGATTATAGTCGTTTCTGCGGGTAATGAAGGCGCTTCCGCTAATCCTCATATCGCTGTGCCCGCCGATGCAAGGTCAGTGATTACGGTTGGAGCTGTTTCTCCAACGAAAATAAAAGCCTCTTTCAGTTCCATTGGACCTTCTTTTGACGGAAGGATAAAACCGGATATTATGGCGCAAGGAGTTGCAACAGTCGTATCAGATCAGTTTGGGAATATTGTCACTGCAAATGGCAGTTCGTTTTCAAGCCCTATAATGGCAGGAATGATAGCTTGTTTATGGCAGGCATTTCCAGATAAAAGCAATGGGGAATTGAGTGATTTAATTATGCAGTCGGCAGATAGATACAATGAACCCAATACTAACTATGGTTATGGTATTCCTGATTTCAGTTTGGCATTAGCTCATGGAGCCTCTGGGAATAGTTTAGCAAAAAAATATTTTATGGCTTATCCAAATCCTACTGATAATCTGATTTCGGTTTATTTTCCTGAAAATTTTAATGAGGGAAAAGTCATTATTTATAGTCTTTTGGGTAAGAAAGTCTTGGAGAAAAGATTCACTAATCCTTTAGGAAGTATTTCTTTGGAGACGCTAAGTAGCGGAATTTATATCTATAAAATTAAAACAGATGCTTTTTCTAAAAGCGGGAAAATTATAAAAAACTAATATTCAATATCATAAATGAATAAAATTACAAGTCTTTTTAATATTAAATACCCTCTTATTCAGGCAGGAATGATTTGGGTAAGTGGCTACAAACTGGCAAGTGCGGTAAGTAATGCCGGAGGATTAGGAATAATAGGAGCGGGCTCCATGTATCCTGAAGTATTGCGGGAACACATTCAAAAGTGCAAAAAAGCCACTTCAAAACCTTTTGGAGTAAATGTCCCAATGCTGTATCCCAACATTGAGGAAATTATGAAAATCATTGTAGAGGAGGGCGTGAAAATTGTTTTTACCTCGGCTGGAAACCCAAAAACCTGGACCTCTTATCTAAAAGAAAACGGTATCATTGTTGTGCATGTCGTAAGCAGTTCAGTATTTGCATTAAAAGCCCAACAAGCAGGAGTGGATGCCATTGTTGCCGAAGGTTTTGAAGCAGGAGGTCATAATGGAAGAGATGAAACGACTACTTTTACCTTGATTCCAATGGTGAAAGAACAAATCACAATCCCAATGATAGCAGCAGGTGGTATAGCCAGCGGGAGGGGAATGTTGGCTGCCATGACGCTAGGTGCTGATGGGGTTCAAGTGGGAAGTAGATTTGTGGCTTCTGTGGAATCTTCGGCTCATCAGGATTTTAAGAAAAGGATTCTAGAAGTAAAGGAAGGAGACACGCAGTTGACTTTAAAAGAGTTGGCTCCCGTTCGATTAATAAAGAATAAATTCTATCAAGATGTTCAACATTTATACGAAAAATGTCCAACCAAAGAAGAATTAACGACTCTTTTGGGTAGGGCAAGAGCCAAAAAAGGGATGTTTGAAGGTGATTTGGTTGAAGGCGAGCTTGAAATAGGCCAAATTGCGGGATTAATCCACGAAATAAAATCAGCCGAGGAAATTGTTCAGGAAATGATGGCTGATTTTGAAACGGCCAGAAAAGAGCAAATGGAATTTAAATTTTAACAGTTATAGACAATGATCCAAATTAGATTATTTATTGTGTTGCTTTTTTTAGGACTTGGTTCCCAAAATTCCTTTAGTCAAAACTACAAATTCAAAACTTCCGGTTTTAGTGTTTTAGAAAAAAATGAAAAAGGGAAATGGGGCAAATGGTCCGATCTGGAATTAGTGAATATTCAGGTTTCATTGGACACCAATAAAAGCAGAATTGTTGTTTATTCTGAAATTATTCAATTATTTGAAATTGTAGTTTACCAACCTATAGAAGAAAATGACACAGATATTGTTTATTCCTTTACTTGTAAGGATAATAATGGAGAGGACTGCACGCTTTCTATAATTACCAGAAAAAAACAAGGCAATAGGAAGCAATTGTATATCAGTTACGACAATCGTATTATTGTATATAATATATTTAATATGTAGTTGGAGTTTGTTCTCCAAAACGAAGACCGCTGATTTGCAGCGATACTATAAGATCTGTAAATCAGCGGTTTTATTTTGAACTTTAGTCAATGTCTTTTATGAATTCATCATATTCAGAATAGAAAAGCTCCAAGGCGTTCATTTTTTCGTTGTAGAAATCAAAAATTTCATCCCAATAGGAGCGATTGCTCACACTTACGCCCAGTCTTTCGACCCAAATACGGCTGATGGTTTTTCCGTTTTCAAGAATGTAGTTTCTTTCAAAGACTAAATCTTTGATAAATTCTTCTTCGAGAATGTTTTTTAAGGCTTCTATTTTATCAAAATAAGCATTGCGTTTCTCATCACTGCGTTGTTCAATATCAATAAGAACCTGAGCTTTTTTATTGTCTACATAGAATTTAAAAGAGAAATCTTTTATTTTGGTATCGTATAGCAACCATTTTCGGGGATATTTCTCGGCGAATGTGACCCAGAATTCTCGTTTTAGTTTTTGAGTTTCTTCTTTGCTGTACATTTTATGGATTTAAATAGGATACTGAAAATTTGCTAGCTATTATTTTCTGGCCTATATTTATATTGTATTTTTCAGATGCAAAAATAGTCTTTGATTATGGATTTTCAATATTTTTTAGAATTTGTTCCCAATTTAGTTCAAGCAGCACTTCCTGCGATGAAAGCCCATGTTAAAATGGCGCCTTTTGAAAGAATCGAAAGTTTGAAAAATATAGATATTGAAAATAAAAACCCAAGAACGGCTGCGGTGATGATGTTGTTCTATCCTAAAAATGGAGTTACCCATTTGGTTCTTATTGTACGGAATTCCTATGAAGGTGTTCATTCGGGGCAAATTGCATTTCCTGGGGGGAAATATGAAAAAGAAGATAAAGATTTCAAGGAAACGGCACTGCGGGAAACACAGGAGGAAGTAGGAATCAGCCCGGAAGTAATGGTAATTATTAAAGCTTTTACTCCCATGTATATTCCTCCAAGTAATTTTATGGTGCATCCTTTTTTGGGGATTTGCAACGATGAAATTTGTTTTGTGCCTGATCCTAGCGAAGTAGCCCAAATCATTGAACTTCCGTTGTCCGTTTTTTTAAGTGATGCAATTGTCATCGAGACAAATTTATCCACATCCTATGCGCAGAACATCAATGTGCCTGCTTTTGAGATTGAAGGTCATGTGGTTTGGGGCGCAACGGCTATGATTCTTAGTGAGTTAAAAGATGTTTTAAAAACTGTTTTGGAAGTTTAAAACCGATTTTTGGAATTTTAAAAAGCACTTTTAGGAGTTCCGTTATCGCATGTACTTCTAAAAATAATTTTCGTACGTTTGCAATCCTAATTTAGAAAATAAACAACTACTTTTATGGGATTATTTAAGAGAAATCCTTTTGGTCACATACTATTGATAAAAAAATGGTTAATCCGAATTTTTGGAGTAATTACCCACAGACGCTATAGAGGATTCAATGAATTGAAAATAGAAGGTTCGGAAATAATCCGTAATTTACCGGATACTAATGTACTTTTTATCTCTAACCATCAAACTTATTTTGCCGATGTGGTGGCTATGTTCCATGTTTTTAACGCTAGTTTGAGCGGGAGGGAAGATTCCATTAAAAACGTAGGTTATCTCTGGCAACCCAAAATGAATATTTATTATGTTGCAGCCAAAGAAACCATGCGGGCAGGTTTGTTGCCAAGAATCATGTCCTATGTTGGAGCGATTACCGTTGAGCGAACTTGGCGTGCCAAAGGAGTTGATGTAACTGAAAAAAGAGATATAAATCCGAATGATACGGAGAATATTAAAATTGCACTTAAAGACGGTTGGGTAATCACTTTCCCGCAAGGAACAACAAAATCTTTTAAACCGGTCCGCAAAGGAACCGCACATATTATCAAACAGCACCGGCCAATTGTAGTGCCAATCGTTATTGATGGTTTTCGACGTTCTTTTGACAAAAAAGGATTGCGCATGAAAAAGAAAGGAATTTTACAATCTTTTATCATCAAAGAACCATTGGATATTGATTACGACAATGATAGTATAGATGAAATTGTCGAAAAAGTAGAATATGCCATCGAGCAGCATCCTTCTTTTTTAAAAGTTATTCCAGCTGAAGAAATAGAAGAACAGGAAAAATTGAACAAATACCGTAAATGGGACTATTAACGAAGATTTTAGATAGTTAAAGAGACAAACGCGATTGTTTAAAAAAACAATCGCGTTTGTTATTTATACAGCAGAATAATTTACAAAGCGGTGAATAGATTCATAAGTTTTTTTAGATTCAAGTAAAACTATAAATCTATTTTTTTTAATTCTTTATAATTAGCATACAATTTTCTAAGCAGGATTCCATATATTAAGCGGTAAAATAGCCAAAAGGCGCCAAAAAAAGCAACAATAGTTAAAAGTAAAATTCCAATTGTTATTGCCATAATTTTGCTATCACTTGCAATTTTATGTCTCAAAGCGTTTACTTCTGGGTTGTACGCAAATGCTATGACAAAACCAATTATCAAACTTAAAACAATCATACCCAAATTGTACCAAACATAATATTGAACTGTCTTTCTTGTTTTTAAAATGTCTTTCATTAACTGTTTTGTAGAAGCAGTAGTAGAAATAGTAATATAGTTTTTGTAAAATAAATAGATAAAAACTAATATGACACCATAATTAAAAATAGTCAATACTTCAAAGTAGGCTATTAATTCTGAGTGATTTATCTTTATTAAATAATCGTCAGAATTAAAGCATAAACTAAGACAAGTCCATAATAGAACTTCCAAAATACTGATAATCAAAATCCACTTCACAATCGAAGATGACTTTTTATGAATCATTTTGTAAATTTCTTTTTCTGATACCTGCTCAAAAGAATTCTCGTTCTTTTTCCAGTCTTTTTTCAATAAATCCAGCTCTTTCATATTCCTTAAGGATTTAGTATTTTTTTTAGTTTTCCTTTTATTCTGTTCATTTTTACTCTGGCGTTTACTTCGCTAATCCCTAATGTTTCGGCAATTTCATGGTAATCTTTGTCTTCCAGATACATGAAAACCAAGGCTTTTTCGATATCATTTAGCTGATAAACCGCTTTGTACATGAGCTTAATTTGCTCTTCTTCTTCATAATTATAATCAACGTCCTTGGTAAAATGTTGCCGCGCTTCATATTCCACTGTCGCAATAGAGCGTTTGTTTTTTCGGTATAAAGTAATGGCGGTATTCAGCGCAACGCGATAGGCCCAAGTAGAAAATTTGCTGTCGCCCCTAAATTTTGGAAAAGCTTTCCATAGCTGAATCGTGATTTCCTGAAACAAATCTTTGTGTGAATCCTCACAATCAGTATATAATCGACAAATTTTGTGGATTATATTCTGATTTGCTTGCAATTGTTTCACAAAAGAATGTTCTAGATTCTCACTCATATTTCATTAGTACACTTGAATTCAATTTTGTTACAAAGGAATGCATTTATATTTAAATTCATTTGCGTATTACAGTTTTGGAGCACAAAGTTCTCGATTTATAATGGACATTGGTCCCGCTGTTCATTTCAATCTCCCGAAGAAAAATCGGGAGGATTTCCATTTCCATCGGGGCTAATGAGAGAGTTTTGTTCTTTTAATCACATTTCAGACGTATTGAATCGAGGGGATTTTAGCAAATAAGCCTTCGATCAGGAACTTATAATTCTCTTTCTTTATAATAGTTCACCATTAAGTTTACAAATTTGCTATAGCTTTGCATGCCGTCTTTTTGCTGGTTTACTTTTAAGAAATTATCATAAAAAATATGAAAAGCAGTTTCAATAGGGCTTTGGTATTGTTTCCAGAAATCCTCACTTTCCTGATAGTTTTTTAAAATTCCGGGATGTACGGTTTTTAGTAATTCATTTAGAATTTTTTCATCACGTGCCTGCCAGTTTCCCAAGCAATATTGCAGTGCAATACTATAACCCGAATATTTAATGTAGGCGTCATCATTTTTTATTGAAGCCAGAAAACCTATAAAATTACATTCGCTTTCGCTGGCAAAGCCCATCTGATGTGCCATTTCATGATTAGCGGTCATTGGGAAACGGTACATTGGCCCCAAATAATTTACTTGGGCTTCATTGGTAAACGGATTCAAATAGCCTCCAAATCCCATATAGGTCAATGGTAAACTAAATAGTGATTTCTTGACGCTCAAACGGGAATATTCTAAAAAAGGATAGCTTTCTGATAAATTTTTATAGCCATTCAGATTCATAGTGAAGGTTTGTTCCTGTGAATACGGAAATGTTACTTTCAGACTGTCATTTTTAGTGATTTGTTTTTGAATGGCGTTGGTCTTAGCAATCAATTTTTTGGTAAAAACTAACAAATCAGTATCGGTATATTCTCTTTGAATCTCCATTTTTTCAAAAAGCGGTTGACGGTAATAATTTAATGCCCAAAGCGTATGGAACAGGAAATAAAAAACAGAAAGAAAACTCAATATATGGAGTAGGTTATTTTGCCAAAGCGATTTGCTAACACTCTGTTCAGTTTTGCCTCTTGTCCAAAATTTTCGTTTCTTCCAGAACCATTTGATACCTAGAATAATCAAAATAAAATAAATACAGTCTCCCACAGAAAAAGGAATTTTTCCCAGAATTGATCTTGAAAACAATGCTATATAGGGATATAAGCCATTGCTGTATAAGGATTCTACCGCTTCGGGGAAATAAGGGATAAATTGCAGTACAATTATTTGTATAAGAAGAAATAGGGGCAGAATGTGTATTCTTTTCACGATATCAATTTTGAAACGTAAATATAATTACAATATCAATTAGTGCCTAAAAAGAATTTAAACTTTGTAACTTTGAGCTTTTAAAATGTTAAACTTCAAACAAAAATAAATGAGTCAAGAAATAAGAAATTTAGAACCCAAAGCACTTTGGAATAAGTTTGCCGATTTGAATGCCGTGCCTCGTCCTTCTAAAAAAGAAGAGCGTGTAATTGAATTCATGAAGAATTTTGGAAACAGCCTTGGATTAGAAACTTTTGAAGACGACATCCGCAATGTGATTATCCGAAAACCGGCGACTCCAGGAATGGAAAACCGCAAAGCGATCATAATGCAAGGACATTTGGATATGGTGCATCAAAAAAATGCCGATACGGTTTTTGATTTTGATGCTCAGGGAATTGATATGTATGTTGATGGGGATTGGGTTCGCGCTAGAGGAACTACGCTAGGTGCTGACAATGGCCTTGGAGTTGCTGCAATTATGGCGATTTTAGAAAGTACGGATATTCCACATCCAGCCATTGAAGCTTTGTTTACCATTGATGAAGAAACAGGTATGACCGGTGCTTTAAACTTAAAAGGAGGGATTTTACAAGGACAGATTTTATTGAACTTGGATACCGAAGAAGATGATGAAATTGACATTGGTTGTGCCGGAGGTATCGATGTTACAGCTACAAGAAGTTATTATGAGGAAGAAGTTCCAGAAGGTTCTGTGGGGCATATTATTAGCGTAAAAGGATTAAAAGGTGGGCATTCAGGAATGGATATCCACAAAGGTTTGGGTAATGCCAATAAGATAATGAATCGCTTATTGTTTGATGCCTTTGAGAACTTTGGTTTACAAGTGGCTGAAATCAACGGTGGAAGTTTGCGCAATGCTATTCCTAGAGAAAGTGTTGCTAAGGTGATTATCTCTGAAATGTTTGATGAAGCCTATATTTTTGATATGCAGGAAATCATCAATGATATTAAAACCGAATATAAAACGACTGAACCTAATCTGACTATCGAGATCGTGAAATGCGAGACGCCAAAAAAAGTAATGGATTTAGGAGTTCAAGAAGGAATTATCAGAGCTATTTATGCTGCTCATAACGGTGTGTATCGCATGAGTGCTGACATGGAAGACTTGGTGGAAACTTCTAACAATATAGCCAAAGTGGCCATTAAGGATGGTGAAATTTCCATTGGTTGTTTAACGCGTTCATCTGTTGAAACTTCTAAATTTGATTTGGCCAATGCGTTGCGATCCGCATTTGAATTAGTAGGCTGCGAAGTTGAACTTTCAGGATCCTATCCGGGTTGGACTCCCAATGTAAAATCGGAGATCTTAGATGTTTTGGTTCCTATTTATGAAAAACAAAATGGCGAAAAACCAAAAGTGGTTGCCTGCCATGCGGGACTGGAATGTGGAATTCTGGGCACTAATTACCCGGATATGGATATGATTTCTTTTGGACCAACAATCCATGGAGCGCATTCCCCAGATGAGAGAGCCAGTATTTCTTCTTCTCAAAAATTTTGGAAATTTTTGCTTGAAATCTTAGCAGAAATCCCATTGAAATAGTAATCAGTGGTCAGTGAGTAGTATTCAGTCGCGGTATTCAGTTTGTAACTGAGAACTGCGACTGAACATTAATTTTAGTTTGTAACTGCTCACTGCGACTAAATACTGAACTTAAAATTTCAGTTTGTACCTGACCCTGAATACTGTTTACTGAATACTAATTTTAGTCTCTTTTAGGACTACTTTTCTTTTCTCTTTTTTCTTCTTTCTTTTCTTTTGCTGTTTTAAGAGGCTCTTTTTTTTGAGTCTTCTTTGCGTCTTGACTTTTTGCCATAATGATCTGTAATTTGTATTTTATTGTAAGTAAAGATAGTGACTATTTTTTGGCTTTTAGTTATATAAATAATTTAGAGCTTCGTTATTGGCGCTAATCTCTGTTTAGGATTTGCAGGATTTGTTTTTAACAAAAAAAAATCCTCAACTATTTCTGTAATTGAGGATTTTGTTATGTAAGTTTTTATTACTTCTTTTTCAATATTTTGTATTCTTCATAGCAACCGCTAATGGCGTCCATGATTTGAAGATCGTTTGCTGTTTGAATAAAGGATTCCGAATAATTGCAGCGTTGTAATATTTCCGGAATTTCTTTCTTGTCGATGCCTAATAAAATGGCAAGTGTTTCGCGATCAAATTTAGATTCTAAAAGGTTTCTAACGGTATCGTCCTTCTTCATTTCTTTAAGTTTCTTAAGCTCTACTGTTTTTTTTCCAAAGAAATTATAAAGCATATCGGCTGGATTAAAAATAGATCCCAGAACCCTGCCAAAAGCATTTGGAGAGTAGTTCCCGGCTTCATATCCATCTGTTAATCCTGAAATACTGTAACGATAGTTTTCTTTTATAGGGATTGTCTTAGAGTCAACTTCAAGATAGCCTGTTAAATTAAAGGGTTTAATGACTACTTCTTCTAGTGCTATGGCGCTTTCTGTAAGAAAAATTTTGGCCATTTTATTTTTCAACCAGTCATTGGTAACTTTAACTCTTAGGGATTGAAAGCCTAAAAGTGAAATATGTAGTGTATCGTTTGGATGCACATCGATTTCAAAATAACCATTTGAATCTGTTCTGGCTCCTCTTACCTTGTTAATGTTAATGACGTTTACATTGGTCAATGCCGACTTAGTATTGTCATTATAAATATAGGCCGATACTTTTTGTGAAGATGTTATTTCCTGAGCTGAAGTGCTTATGGATATAACTAAAAAAAAGAAAACTACAAAATATTTCATATACTGATTTAAAACTTTAAAAGTAGTAAAACAGGATTAAATATTTTGTAGTCTCTTGTATTATTATAAGAAAATTAACAATATATGTTAGTCTCTTCTTGGTCTTCTTGGTCTAGGTGAATCACCAAAACTTTCAGAACGTCTAGGTGCTCTGTCTGATGAACCTTCTCTTCTTGGAGCTGAACCTCTTTCGCTTCTGAAACCACCTTCTCTTGGAGCCGAACCTCTGTCGCTTCTGAAACCGCCGCCAGAACCTTCTCTTCTTGGAGCAAAGCTTCCTTCACGTCTTGGGCCAGAACTTCTTCCGCCACCAAAACCACCTGAGTTTCTTCCGTTGTGATCGCGTCTTCCGCCACCGTCATTTTTAGAAATTTCAACATTAATACGACGTCCTTCTAATTGTACGTTGTTTAATACTTCCATTACTTTGTCAGTGTGTTCCGGATCCGTGTTAAAGAAAGAGAATCCTTCTTTTACGTCTACTTTGAAAACGTCATCACGACCTAAGTCTAGAGTTTCTTTTAAGTAATCTTTCAATGACATCCAGTCAAAATTATCTCTTGAACCAATGTTTACAAAATATCTTGTTGCACCGCCATTGTTGTTCTCTCTTGGAGCGCCATCTCTGTCATCACGTTCACGTCTTTCACCAGATTGGGTAGAAAGATCTCTGTTTTTCTTGTAATAAGCGATAAAACGGTTGAATTCAACAGATACCATTTTCTTGATCAATTCTTCTTTCGATAAATCTTCAAGCACATTGTTGATGGCAGGCAAGTAGTTGTCAATTTCGTGATCAACTTCAGTATCTTTAATTTTAGTAGCTAAGTGTAATAATTGGATTTCGCAGATTTCGATTCCTGATGGAATTGTTTTTTCTTCGAATTTTTGTTTGATGATTCTTTCGATAGAAGAAATCTTACGCAATTCACTTTTGGTAACAATAACGATAGAAGTCCCTAATCTTCCGGCACGACCTGTACGGCCAGAACGGTGATTGTAAGTTTCTATTTCGTCAGGTAATTGGTAGTTTACTACGTGAGTAATATTATCAACGTCAATTCCACGTGCAGCAACGTCAGTAGCTACAAGCATTTGGATTTGTCTTCCACGGAAAGATTTCATTACACCGTCACGTTGCGCTTGAGATAAATCCCCGTGCAATGCAGCAGCGCTGTATCCGTCTTCAATTAATTTTTCAGCAACAGCTTGTGTATCACGTTTTGTTCTACAGAAAACTACGGAGAAAATATCTGGATTAGCATCAGCAATACGTTTCAAAGCTTCGTAACGGTCACGAGCATTTACTAAGTAAAATTCGTGAGAAACCGTTGCAGATCCTGAGTTTTTAGTTCCAACCGTAATTTCAATTGGATCAGTCATGAATTGTTTTCCAATTCTTGCTACTTCGGCAGGCATAGTAGCTGAGAATAACCAGGTGTTTTTTTCGTCTGGCGTAGTTGAAAGGATATTTACAATGTCTTCGTAGAAACCCATGTTTAACATTTCGTCGGCCTCGTCTAGAATACAATAGTTGATTTGAGAAATGTTTACCAAACCTCTGTTGATCATGTCTTGCATTCTTCCTGGAGTGGCTACAATAATTTGTGCGCCTCTCTTAATGTCTCTTGCTTGTTCTGTAATGCTAGCTCCACCGTAAACTGCTACCACATTAATACCTTTTTCGTATTTAGAGTAGTTTTTAAGTTCGTTGGTAATCTGCAAACACAATTCGCGTGTTGGAGATAAAATTAATGCTTGTGTATTTCTGTTGTTGGCATCAATTTTCTGAATAACTGGAAAACCAAAAGCTGCCGTTTTCCCTGTCCCTGTCTGAGCCAACGCAACCATATCTGTGTCTTTTTCCAATAATAGGGGAATCGCTTTCTCCTGTACTTCTGACGGATTTTCAAATCCTAGATCTAAAACCGCCTTCAGTAACGATTCACTCAATCCTAATTGTTCAAATTTATTCATATGTATTTTTAAAATAGGGTGCAAAATTACTGTTAATAATCCATATAAACTAATGCTATTTTAAGATTTAATGATTTATTGTAATTTGATTATCAGAAAGTTATGGTTTTTGGTGGTTGTTGATGTGCTTGAGACTTCTAAAATATAGGGAGATTTTGGGTAGTATATTTAAAAATTTGAATAAAAAATGTTGCATTTTAAACAATTATTGTTCTGTTTTGAGAAAGTCTATTAATTTTTGAGTCGCTTTTCCTCTGTGGCCTATTTTATTTTTGATTTCCAATGGCAATTGGGCAAAAGTTTCTTTGAATCCAAGGGGTTGAAATATAGGGTCATAGCCAAAGCCTTGGTTTCCAGATTTTGCTAAAGTGATTTGACCTTCTGCAATTCCCGTAAAAAGAAACTGTTCTCCGTTTAGGTTCAAAGCAATTACAGTTTTGAACTGCGCCTTCCTATTGCTTTCATTAGCCAATGCGTCCAATAATTTTGTCATGTTGTCATCAGAATCTCTTTGTTCTCCTGCATAACGTGCCGAATAAACTCCTGGTTCTCCATTTAAGGCTTCAACTTCTAGACCGGTATCATCAGCAAAACAATCATAACCATAATTAGCGGTTACATAATTAGCTTTTAGAATTGCGTTTCCTTCAATAGTATTGGCAGTTTCCGGAATTTCTTCATGGCAGCCAATGTCTTCCAGACTTAGGATTTGGATTGTATCAGGAAGTATACTTTGTATTTCAAAAATTTTGTTTTTGTTGTTGGAAGCGAAAACGAGTTGCATAGTTTCGGTTTAAAATTTAAATGGTCAAATATACAGTTTTGAAATTTTAGAAAGAAATGTATAAAATGCTGATTTGATACTTTTGCCTTGTTTGAGTTAAATAAATGCAGAATTATTAGTCTTGACTTTAATTAGGTTAAAAACCAGTTAAATAGCTGTTTTTTAATTGTTTAATATTTAAATAAATGTATCTTTGATATGTGGTTTTGATTAATTACTTGCGTATGTTATTCTTCACATAAGATAATGTCACAATAGTCAGCTGTACGGTTTTATGTATAAGTTGATAATGATAAATCAGAACTTACAACTGGAGGGTTTTAATAGCCCTCCTTTTTTTGTGATTGTTTTTTAGTGCTTTGTCACATTGGTCAAATTATCGGGAAAATATAAATCCGAAAGATGGATGAATTCGTCGCCACGCATGAAAATAGATGCATCTACTTCTTTAAAACTGTTTTTTCCTGCTGCAGCCAGTAATTCGTTGGCAGCATGAAGCGTGTTTTTATGGAAATAATACACTCTTTCTGATTTATCAGTAACTACAAGACCTTTTATCAGCATTTTATTTTGGGTAGCCACTCCGGTAGGACAGGTGTTGTTATGGCAACGCAATGCTTGGATGCAACCTAAGGAAAACATAAAACCTCTGGCGCTATTACAAATATCAGCTCCCATAGCGATAGCTCTTAGGATGGAATGTGCGGAGATTATTTTCCCGCTACAGATCACGGTTATTTTATCACGGATATTGAGGCTAATTAATGTTTTGTTGACAAAGATAAGGGCGGGTTCTAACGGCATACCAACACCATCAGCAAATTCCAACGGTGCTGCTCCAGTTCCGCCTTCGGCACCATCTACTGTTATGAAATCAGGATAGCAATTTTGGGCAATCATTTCTTGACAGATGGATTCAAATTCAGTAGTCTGGCCGATGCATAACTTGAATCCAACAGCTTTTCCATTCGATAACTGTCTTAATCTTGCGATGAATTGAATCAGTCCTTTGGTATCGTTGAATGCCGTGTGATTTGGTGGAGAAAGTACCGTAGTGTGGGGTTTTATTCCTCTTATTTTGGCGATTTCTACTGTGTTCTTGATGGCGGGAAGTACACCGCCGTGGCCTGGTTTGGCGCCTTGGGATAGTTTTAATTCAATCATTTTTACAGAAGAATGATTGGCATTTTGGGTAAATTTTTCTGAATCAAAATTTCCTTCTTCGGTTCTGCATCCAAAATAGCCTGTGCCTATTTGCCAGCATACATCGCCGCCTTGTAGGTGAAATTGTGTGAGCCCGCCTTCGCCGGTATTGTGGTAAAAATTGCCTTTTTGCGCTCCTTTGTTAAGCGCAATAATGGCGTTTTCGCTCAAAGAACCAAAACTCATCGCTGAAATATTTAACAAAGAAGCTGAATAGGGTTGGCTGCAATCAGGTCCGCCTATCACTACTCGGGGCAGTTCTTCATTTACTTTGGCAGGAAATATGGAATGTCTTATTCCTTCATAATTAGATTTGTTGATGTCTAATTGGGTTCCAAAAGGAGTATTGGCACTAATGTTTTTGGCTCTTTGGTAAACAAGAGAACGTTCGTTTCTACTGAATGGTTTTCCATCCGTATTTCTTTCAATAAAATATTGTTGGATTTCAGGGGCTACTGATTCGAAAAAGTATCTAAAATAACCTAAAACGGGAAAATTTCTTAAAATAGCGTGCTTGTGCTGTAGGATATTGGCGATTCCGATGAGTAGTAAAACGGGTAGAATAATAATAAGAAATAATCCGATTTTAAAATAGAAAAAGCTGATTAAAGAGATGATGAATGCGGTAATTCCTAGTGTGAAAAAAAGCTTTCTCATAATTTCTTGTTTTTAAAATTGAATTATTCTTGAATTATAAATTTTTTAAACTAGCTGTAACGTAACCGTACATAAACATGTTTAATTCCTTTTTTGTCTGAATCTCTTTCGTCAATTTCCAGGATGTCAGTTAAGGATTTTAACATAGGTGTCAGTTTTGCAAAGCCATAATTTCGAGGGTCAAATTCCGGTTTTTTCTTCACGATCAGGTTTCCTACATCACCTAGAAATGCCCAACCGCTATCATCGGCAATATCGTCTATGGAGTCTTCGATCAGGTCGATTGTTGGTTCGTCAATTTTATTAAGAGGTTTTTGAGCTGTTTTTTCTGCCGTTTTTGAAGTGTTTTTTTCAATAGCTTTTTTTGTCTCGGTATCAGAAGTTCTTTTTGGTGTTTTTTTCTTGATAGCGCCGTCTAAAACTTCAATATAAATGAATCGGTCGCAGGCAACAATGAATGAATTGGGAGTTTTTTGTTCGCCAATTCCAATGACTTTCATTCCGGATTCTCTCAATCGAATGGCTAAACGGGTAAAATCAGAATCGCTGGAAACAATACAAAAACCATCCACTTTATAGGAATACAATAAATCCATCGCATCAATAATCATAGCTGAGTCGGAAGAGTTTTTTCCAACCGTGTAGCTGTATTGTTGAATAGGAGTAATGGCGTGTTCTAATAGAACACTTTTCCAACCTCCGGCATTGGGCTTGGTCCAATCGGCATAAATGCGTTTGGTGGTAGGAGTTCCAAATTTAGCGATTTCCTCCATCATTCCTTTTACATTGCTATAAGGAACGTTGTCGGCATCAATTAGGACGGCTAGTTTTAATTCTTTGGTATCTTGTGACATAAATTTTAATATTGAAATGCTTATCCAAAGGTACGAAGTTTATTAATAATATAATTCTTGACACCAGTTGAATAGATAATCTTTTCTTTTTTTTCTTAGAACCAAAATAGGTTTTAGTTCAAAGAGAAAAAATTAAAGTGAAGAGCTGGAGTTGCTTCTAAAAAAATAAAACTACTTTCGATACTATTATAAAATTTAAATAATTATTTTTGCAACCTCTTAAAATTAAAAATAGTACTTAATATATTATGGTAAAGGATTTATTCGAAAGAATTCAAAACAATAAAGGTCCATTAGGAAGATGGGCTTCACAAGCTGAGGGTTATTTTGTTTTTCCTAAATTAGAAGGAGAATTAGGGCCGAGAATGCAGTTTGGAGGAAAAGATATTTTGAACTGGAGTTTGAATGACTATTTGGGTCTTGCGAATCATCCAGAAGTGCGTCAAGCAGATACGGATGCGGCTATTCAGTTTGGAGCTGCTTACCCAATGGGTGCGCGAATGATGAGTGGTCACACCAAATATCACGAACAATTAGAAGAAGAATTGGCTGCTTTTGTAATGAAAGAATCGGCTTATTTATTGAATTTTGGTTACCAAGGGATGGTGTCAATCATAGATGCTTTGGTTACTAAAAACGATATCATTGTGTATGATGTTGACTCACATGCATGTATTATAGATGGAGTTCGTTTGCACATGGGAAAACGTTTTACTTACAAGCATAATGACTTGGAAAGTATGGAGAAAAACCTGCAACGCGCTACGAAAATGGCTGCCGAAACAGGTGGAGGAATTCTTTTTATTACCGAAGGTGTTTTTGGAATGCGCGGTCAGCAAGGTAAATTGAAAGAAATTGTGGCTATGAAGCAAAAATACAATTTCCGTTTGTTGGTTGATGATGCACATGGTTTTGGTACACTTGGAAAAACAGGAGCCGGAGCAGGTGAGGAGCAAGGAGTTCAGGATGAAATAGATGTTTATTTTTCTACTTTTGCTAAATCGATGGCTAATATTGGTGCTTTTGTAGCTGCAGATAAAGATGTTATTGATTATTTAAAATACAATTTGCGTTCGCAAATGTTTGCCAAAGCATTGCCAATGATTCAAACTATTGGTTCGTTGAAACGTTTGGAGTTATTGCGTAAGTCTTCTGAAATCAAAGACAAACTTTGGGTAAATGTTAATGCCTTACAAAACGGGTTAAAAGAGAAAGGATTTAATATTGGAGATACTAATACTTGTATTACTCCGGTATATCTTGAAGGAAGTATTCCTGAAGCAATGATTATGGTAAATGACTTGAGAGAAAATTATGGTATTTTCTTGTCAATTGTTGTTTATCCGGTTATTCCAAAAGGGATTATCTTGCTAAGAATGATTCCTACGGCTTCACATACTTTGGAAGATATTAATGAGACATTATCAGCATTTGAAGCAATCCGTGAGAAATTAGTGAACGGAACTTATAAAGAAATTGCATCGAGAACCACTGTAGATTTAGATGCATAGTAATGTAGTAATATTTATATGAAAAAATCCATTCTTGAACAGAATGGATTTTTTTTTGACTATAATTCTATTTTAAATGTTTTTCTTCGGCAATGTACTTTAGGGTCAAAATGTTTCCATAAGTTATGGATGGCAGTATTATCTGCCAGTTCCGGTGTTCTAAAACAGTTTTCAATGCCTTTTTCTTTAAAAGTATGGTAATATTCATTAAAAATGATTGCCGTAACGGCCTTATTTTGAAAATCAGGATGTACGCCTATCAAATAGAAAATCATATCCTTACTTTGTTTTTTAGCTTTCAATAAATGGATGAATCCAAAAGGGAAAAGCTTTCCTTTTGCTTTTTGTAATGCTTTTGAAAAAGAAGGCATTACAATGCTGAAAGCAACGATATTATGATCTTTGTCTTCTACGAATTTAATGTATTCCGGGTTGATTAGACTGATGTATTTTTTCTTGAAATATTCTTTTTGGATATCAGAAATGGCAACAAATGACGATAAACTTGCGTAAGATTTATTGAATAAATCAAACATCTTGTCCACGTGTGGCATTACTTCTTTGGTGGTTTTAAAATTAAGTGGACTTAACTGGTACCTTCTTTTTACCAATTCATTTGCTTTCTCAAAAAATTCTGGTTTTACATTTGAAAAAGGAAACTTACTTTCAATATATTCTTTTTCGGTCACATAGCCCAATTGTTCGAAATGAGTTGCGTAATAAGGGTGGTTGTACCAGGTAATCATGGTTCCTAACTGGTCAAAGCCTTCAGTAAGCACGCCCACTTTATCCAGATTAGAGAATCCCATTGGGCCTTCTACGTATTCCAAACCATTTTTTCGACCTAATTCGTATACTTTTTCAAGCAAAGCTTTGGTGACTTTGATGTCGTTGATGACGTCAAACCAACCAAAACGGACTTTCTTTTTTTGTTGGTCATTTACTTCACTCCAATTGATGATTGCCGTGATACGCCCCACAATTTGATCATTTTTATAGGCAAGAAAAAAATAGGCTTCGGCATTTTCAAATGCTGGATTTTTAGTTTTGTCAAAAGTTTCCAGTTCATCGGCAATAATTGGCGGAACCCAGAATTCATTGTCTTTGTATAAAGAAAAAGGAAATTTAATATAGTCAGTTAATTCGCTTTTAGTTTTGGCTTCTTTTATTGTAATCATTATGCTTTTTTAGATTGTATTTTTTTTATCCTTTTTTAGTTTTCTTGGCTCTTCTTTGGGCTTTTTTATCAGAATCGTTATTGTCTAAATTAACTCGGACTTCTTTGTAATTAGCGTCATAGCGCCAAGAAAGGCCTATTCCTCCGTAAAGTATCGAAGGAGTATTTTTTAGACTGCTGCTGATGGAAGCATCGATTTGCATGTCTTTATTCAGTAAATAGGCTGCGCCGCCTCTAACGATGGCATCGCTGTAAAAATCACTTTTGAAACCTTGGTTTTCTATAAAGCCAGACCATTTGTCGTTAAAACCTTTTGTCAGAGTTAGCACATATCCATAACTTGGATAATCAGTAGCGATATAATCTCCGATGATGTTCGTTACAAAAACCCATGTTCCGTCACCAAAATGATTTTGGGTAATTAGCATTAATTTTGGTGAAATTTCTCCTTTTGGAGAAAAATAATAAGGATTGTTGGACGAAGTAATATTTGCTCCTGCAAAAATAGAAACGGCTGGAATAAATTGATTCCAATTGAAGGCATGATTGGCTTTCCAGCTGTAGATATTAATTTTCTTCTCGTGGTCTTTAAAAGGATCGTAAATTAGGTACTTAGCGCCCAAAACGGTTTGTTTTAAGGCGGCCAGATTATATTCTTTAAAATTTTCAGTTTTTATTTGATTTTGGTACTGTAAATCCGCAATTAGTTCTAGCTTTTCCAAAAACAAACCCCATCTTAGCGTCATGTCTACCCCAAAACCGTTTGCATCATAATTCAGTAGATCGTGTTTTTCTGTAATTCCGTAAATTCCGGTTTCTACTTGAAATACCGATTTTCCAACTGAAAATGCCGACATGGTTTCTCCGGGTCTGTTGGAATTTATCTGATCGGTATGCTGTGCATAATGAAAACTAGGGATCAGTATCAGGGCACTGAAGATTAGTAGTTTAAGTTTTGACATATTATTTTTTTAAAATTAAAAGTAATAACGCTTTTCAAATGTACTATATTTTATTATTTATTTAAGAATGATAGTTTAATTTTGAACTTTTGATTTGCTAATTTTGCTAAAAAAATATTTTGATTATGCAAACCGCTTCTTTTGCGGGTTTTATAAAAACCCTATTTTATATTGTAGCTTTCTACTATATTTTTAAGTTTTTGGCAAAATTATTTTTGCCTTTATTGGTTAAAAAAGTGGTGGAGAAAGCCGGATCCAATTTTCAAGAGCAACAACAGCGTTCGCAGGATGCCTCATGGAGAAAATCCAATAGCAATGATGAAATAATTTATAACACTGCCCATTCTAAAAATCCGAGGGAGACTAAAAAAGTAGGAGATTATGTGGATTACGAAGAAATAGATTAAATTTGTCGTAATTAGTACCATTTTACTCTAATCCAAACCATTTTATCTTGAAAATAATAAATAAGTTCTATCCACACGCCTTAGCCATATTTGGTTTTGTTGTAGTTTCTCTCCTATATTTTTATCCTGTATTGCAAGGTAAACAAATCTTCCAATCTGATATTGTACAATACACCGGAATGGCCAAAGAGCAAAATGACTTTAGAGCCACTGATCATGTAGAACCTTATTGGACTAATTCGGCTTTTGGTGGAATGCCAACTTATCAATTGGGAGCTAAATATCCGCATGATTATATTGGAGCCATTGATGATGCTTTGCGCTTTTTGCCTCGTCCCGCTGATTATTTGTTTTTGTATTTCTTAGGGTTTTACGGCTTGTTATTGGTTCTTAGAATCGATCCATTGAAAGCTTTTTTTGGAGCTATTGCTTTTGGTTTTTCCACTTATTTAATTATTATTTTAGGTGTTGGTCATAATGCCAAAGCACATGCTATTGCTTATATGCCAATGGTTATTGCCGGATTTATTTTGGTTTTTCAAAGAAAATATGTTTTAGGAGGCTTGCTGACTCTTTTTGCCACGGCTTTAGAGATTAATGCGAACCACTTTCAGATGACATATTATCTGTTGATTTTCTTACTGATACTGTCGGGATATTTTATTTACTTGGATTTAAAAGCCAAAGAATATAATGCACTTTTTAAATCTTTTGGAATTTTGTCTGTTGCCGGTATTTTGGCTATTGGAGCTAACGCTACTAATTTGATGGCTACTGCAGAATATGCCGATTTTAGTACTCGAGGAAAAAGTGAATTGAGTTTTAATCCTGATGGATCAAAAAGTACTAGTTCTAGTGCGATGACTTACGATTATATCACGGAATACAGCTATGGTATCGCTGAGAGTTTTAATCTGATTGTCCCAAGGCTTTTTGGAGGTTCAAATCATGAGGCTTTAGGAACAGATAGTAGCATGTATGAATTTATGATTGGTCAGGGCGTGCCAGAAGGACAAGCAGCTGATTTTGTTACCGGAATGCCAACTTATTGGGGCGATCAGCCTATTGTTGCCGCTCCGGCTTACATTGGAATTGTTGTTTTTTTCTTAGGAATATTAGCTTTATTTATTGATGAACGAAAAATTAAATATGTTTTTCTTTCAGGTGCTATTGCTGCACTTATACTTTCATGGGGTAAGAATTTTCCAATTATAACGGACTTCTTTATTGACCATGTACCGATGTACAATAAATTTAGAGCCGTTTCTTCGATCCAAGTGATTCTAGAACTCTGTTTCCCTGTTCTAGCCATTATGGGGTTACAAACTTTTTTTAAGTTAGAAAAAGAGATACAATGGAAAGCACTTTGGCAATCAGCCGCGGTTGTTTTTGGACTTATTTTAGCTTTATTCTTCAGCAAAAGCATGTTCAGTTTTTCGGGAGCTAACGATGCTTATTATCTAGAAAGTTACGGTCCTGGATTCGTGGATGCTTTAAAAGCAGATCGAATGACTTTGTATAGTGCTGATTTATTGCGTTCCGGATTTTTTATAGTATTGGTGGCTGGAGTTTTATGGCTGTTTATAAAAAATAGGATAGCTCAGAATGCGGCTATTATTTTAGTAGGACTTTTTATGGTTTCGGATTTGTTTTTGGTGGATAAAAAATATGTTTCGGCTAAAGACTTTGTGAGCGGAAGAGATGTTGAAGCTCCTTTTCAGGAAACAGCTGTTGACGCAGAAATTCTAAAAGATACAGGACATTATCGTGTTTTTGAGGTTAATGGAAATTTATCCAGTGCGAGAGCTTCTTATTTTCATAAGTCCATTGGAGGATATCATGCCGCAAAACCAAGACGCGTACAGCAATTATTTGATTATCAGATTTCCAAAAATAATTTGGAAATGCTAAATATGTTGAACGTAAAATACGTAATCCAAACCGATAAGGAAGGAAAAGAATTTCCAACCATAAACCCGGATGCCAATGGAAACGCTTGGTTTGTAAGCGATGTCAAATTGGTCAATAAAGCCGACGATGAAATGCGAATGTTGGATAAGTTTGACAGTAAAAAAATAGCAATTTTTAACATTAATCGTTACCGTTCTAAATTTAAAAATGCGCAGCTGAAAAAGAATTTAGACACGACAGGAACCATTCAGTTGAATGTATATAAACCGAATTATTTAAAATATACTTCTGCTACTAAAAATGAAGCCTTAGCTGTTTTCTCCGAAATTTATTATGAAAATGGTTGGAATGCCTACATTGATGGAGAAAAAACAGATCATTTCCCAGTTGATTATGTATTGAGAGCTTTAATTGTCCCAGGCGGAGAGCATACTATTGAATTCAAATTTGAACCTGAAGTAATTAAGACAGGAAGTACGATAACATTTATAAGTTCAGTTGGAATGTTACTTTTATTAATTGGCGGAATTTATTACGAGAGAAAAAAAGGTTTAAAGTCTGAAGTTTAAAATTTTAAATGTCCTTTTTTTGGTTTTCAAAACCATAAACTATAAATCTTAAACTTGGAATCAAAGAAAATCCTTATCATAACCTATTATTGGCCGCCTGCGGGAGGTCCAGGCGTGCAACGTTGGTTAAAATTCGTAAAATATTTGCCAGATTTTGGGATTCAACCTGTCGTTTATATTCCAGAAAATCCAACCTATCCTATTGTTGATGAAAAGTTGGTAGAAGAAGTTTCAGAAAAAGCAATTATTCTGAAACAGAGAATTTTTGAACCTTATCAATTGGCGTCTTTTTTTTCTAAAAGTAAAACCAAAAAAATAAGTTCGGGAATTATGCCCAATAAGAAGAAACAATCCTTTTTGGACAAAGTGTTTCTTTGGATACGCGGGAATCTTTTTATTCCGGATGCCCGAGTTTTTTGGGTAACGCCTTCGGTTGCTTATTTAGAAAAATATATTATTGAAAATAAGATTGACACCATAGTTACTTCTGGACCTCCGCATAGCTTGCACCTTATCGGATTAGAGTTGAAACAAAGGTTAGATCTAAAATGGTTTGCTGATTTTAGAGATCCATGGACCACAATTGGCTATCATAAATCCTTGCGATTATCTAATTATGCTGCTAAAACCCATAAAACTTTAGAGCATCAGGTTTTGAATTCAGCCGATACTGTTATCGTTACCAGTAAGACCACAAAAACCGAATTTGAATCCATCACAACTAAACCTATTGCCGTTATTACGAATGGTTATGATGTGGAGAAGGTAGAAAAACAAACTTTGGACACTAAATTCAGTTTGGCGCATATTGGTTCCTTTCTTTCCGAAAGAAATCCACTGATTCTATGGGAAAGTTTGGTTGAATTAATTGCTGAAATTCCGGATTTTAAACTTCATTTTGAGCTTAAATTGATTGGCGCGATAAGTCAAGAAGTTTTAGACACAATCTCTAAGTTTGGTTTAAATCCCTATTTGAATAACTTAGGCTATGTTTCGCATGCAGAAGCTGTGGCGCACCAAAGAAAATCACAATTATTGTTGCTGATCGAAATTGATTCAGAAGATACCAAAAGTATTATTCCCGGGAAATTATTTGAATATATGGTTTCCAATAGGCCTATTATAGCCATTGGTCCTAAGAATTCTGATTTTGAAGAAATTATTAATAATACTAATACAGGAGTGTTCTTTGATTATTCGGAGAAGAATAAGCTGAAATCAATGATTTTAGACTATTACAATCAATTTTTGGAAGGAAAATTAGAGTCAAATGCTGTAGGTTTGCAAAAATATTCCAGAAAAAACTTAACGAAAGAATTGGCTCAATTGATTAATTCTAATTTTTAACCTCAAACTTCCAAGCTTTCATGGGAATAGTTTTAAATCAATCCTTAAAAAACACTATAATTACCTATATCGGATTTGGGATTGGAGCGGTAAACACGATTTATTTGTATCCTTTTTTTCTGGGAGCTACTTTCTATGGATTAACCAATTATATTACTTCTTGTGCTAACGTTATTATGCCATTGTTTGCTATAGGAATGCAAAATACTTTGGTGAAATTCTATTCGCAATATGAAACGGATAAAGAGCGCTCTCGTTTTTTATCTTTTACAGTTTTATTTCCTTTGCTATTAATAATTCCAATGTTATTAATTGCATTTTTCTTTCAGGATGAGATTTTGTTTTTTCTATCAAAAAAGAATGCGATAGTCAAAGATTACCTTTGGTTGATCCCATTTATTGGCTTGTGCATGGCTTATTTTGAAATATTTTATGCTTGGTTACGCGTGCATATGCATTCTGTTTTTGGGAATTTTATTAAAGAAGTGGGATTGCGATTGTTTTCGTTGTTTTTATTGATAGGCGTTTATTTTAATTGGCTGACGGTAGAAGGTTTTGTTTATGCAACAGCTGCGCTATATTTTTTGGCTTTTTTGATAACTATGTTGTATGCATTTAGTATCCAGAAACCGATATTTCAGTTTAAATTACCAGACAATACCAAGGGTATTTTGACTTATACTTTTTATATTATTTTGTCAGGAAGTGTGGCTAATTTACTTTTGGATGGAGATAAAATTATGCTTAATCAATATATGCTAATCGATAATATTGCCTATTATTCGATTGCAACTTTTATTGCTCTGGTTATATCGGTTCCTAGTAGAGCGATGCATCAAATTGTATATCCTATAACCGCAAAATTGATGCATGAAAACAAACACGACGAACTCAATAATTTGTACAAAAAAACATCGATTAATTTACAAGTTGTGGGTGGTTTTGTGATGCTAGGAATTTTTGTTAATATAAATATGTTATACGTTATAATTCCAAAAGAGTATAGCGGTGGAATTCTGGTTGTTTTTATGATTGGATTGTCTAAATATTTTGATTTGATATTAGGGAATAATAATGCTATTATTTTTAATACAAAATATTATAGAGCCGTATTGTTTTTAGGAGTTTTTTTAGTTGTAGTGGCCGTTGGACTGAATATGATTTTTATTCCAATGTATGGTATTATGGGATCTGCTTTTGCGACTTTATTATCAATAACTTTATACAGTTTGGCCAAGTTAATGTTTGTGGTTAAAAGATTGCATTTGTATCCTTTTACAAAGCAAACATTACATTCTATAGTCATCACGGCTGCGATATTTTTACTATTTTATTTTTGGGAATTTCCTTTTAATCCTATAATTGCCATTGGACTAAAATCAGTTTTGGTGACGGTTTTATACGTGTATATCAATTATAAATTTAGAATTTCTATGGAAATTAATCAAGTTATTGATAATGTACTTAAGAAGCTAAAGCTAATGAAATAAGTTTTTAGTGATTATTATTTTTTGATATAATAAATGTTAATCACTAAAAGTGGGTATTGTGTAGTGAATTCTGTTCTTTTATTTTTGCTAATGTTGATTTTGTAATTAATACTATTTACTTAGAAAGTGAATGTTTGAATAACAATACTAGTTAGCCCTGAAGATTATGAATAGCCCACAGATTTCAAAAGAAAAAAACCTAGAAAAATATTCGAATATTGTCGCTCATAAAGTCCATAATGGTTTTAAGATAGTAGAAACTAATGAGAGTTTGCCTTATTCTGTTTTGTTTAGAGAAGGCAAAGAGATGAATAATAATTTAAATTTCCTGCTGTTTTGCGCCACTTTCGGTTTGTGGACAGTGCCTTGGATTTATATCAGTCAGGTGGCTTCAAAGCCCAAAAAGATATTAGTAGGCATTGATGAGGATGGCGAACCTTTTGAAGAGAAATGTTATATGGAATAGATTTGAACTATAATTTTTCTTTTAAGTATTTTCCGGTTATCGACTTTTTGTTTTTTACCACCTCTTCTGGAGTACCTTCGGCTAATAGTTGACCTCCGTTTTCACCACCTTCAGGACCTAAATCAATAATCCAATCGGCACATTTTATAAGATCAAGATTGTGTTCGATTACGAGAATTGAATGGCCTTTATCAATTAAAGCATCAAAAGAAGCTAATAATTTCTTGATGTCATGAAAGTGCAATCCGGTTGTAGGTTCGTCAAAGACAAATAATGCTTTTTCTTTTGTAGCTCCTTTTACCAAGAAAGAAGCTAGTTTTATTCTTTGGGCTTCACCACCAGAGAGTGTAGACGATGATTGTCCTAATTGTACATAGCCTAATCCTACATCTTGCAGCGGTTTTAGTTTCTGAGTTATTTTATGTTGTTGGTTGGTTTCAAAAAAAGCAACAGCATCATCAATAGTCATTGTCAGTACATCATGGATGTTTTTATCGGCAAAGGCTACTTCGAGTACTTCTTTCTTAAAACGTTTTCCATTACAGGTTTCACAAGGCAACTGAACATCGGCCATGAAAACCATTTCAACATTTATAGAGCCTTCTCCTTTACAGGTTTCGCATCGGCCACCATCTACATTAAAAGAAAAATGTTTGGCCTGATAGCCTCTTATTTTGGATAACTTTTCCTTGGCATACAATTCTCTAATATCATCATAAGCCTTGATATAGGTTACTGGATTAGACCGCGAACTTCTTCCGATTGGGTTTTGGTCTACATATTCAATATGTTTTATTTGTGAAAAAGAACCGCTAATTTCAGTGAATTGTCCTGCTTTTTCACCTACATTTTCCAGCTTTTTTTGCATGGCTGGGAACAAAATTTTCTTGACAAGCGTACTCTTTCCACTTCCTGAAACACCTGTGATAACCGTTAGTACATCGAGCGGGAATGTCACGTCAATATTTTGCAGATTGTTCTCTCTTGCTCCTTTTATTTCGATACAATTCTTGAAAGGTCTACGTTTTTTTGGAACTGAAATCTCTAGATCTCCATTCAAATATTTTGCTGTCAGGGAAGTCGATTTCAATATCTCATCATAAGTTCCTTGAGCGACTAATTCTCCTCCAAAGGTTCCTGCTTCAGGACCTATGTCAATAATCATATCAGCAGCATTCATGATGTCCTCATCATGTTCGACCACAATAACGGTATTGCCTAAATCGCGTAACGATATTAGTACTTTTATAAGGCGTTCTGTATCTTTTGGGTGCAAACCAATACTGGGTTCATCAAGAATGTACATCGAACCCACCAAGCTACTGCCTAGTGATGTTGCTAAGTTGATGCGTTGGGATTCTCCTCCGGAAAGTGTCGATGAGTTTCTGTTTAAGGTTAGGTAATCCAAGCCTACTTCGGTCAAGAAGGACAATCTGTTGTTGATTTCGACTAATAATCTTTTGGCAATTTGTTTTTCGTAAAGATCTAATTCAATATTGGCAAAGAAAGTAACCAAATGCTTAATAGGCGAATCAACTAAGTCAGAGACCGTTTTCGAATTGATTTTAACATAAGATGCTTCAATTCGTAAACGTTTTCCTTTGCAGGAATAACATTTGGTTTTACCTCGGTAACGGGAAAGCATTACTCGATTTTGAATTTTATAATTTTTTTCTTCTAATTCTTTAAAAAAATCATTTAGCCCCTGAAAGTATTTATTTCCGGTCCATATCAATTCCTTTTGGTCATCTGTCAATTGATAGAACGGTTTGTGAATGGGGAAATCAAATTTGTAGGCATGATTTACCAGTTCGTCTCGAAACCAACTCATGCTTTCGCCACGCCAAGGGAAAATAGCGTTTTCGTATATCGACAAAGTCGTATTTGGAATCACTAATTCGGCATCGATTCCTATGATATTTCCGTATCCTTCGCACACAGGACAGGCTCCATAAGGGTTGTTGAAACTGAACAAATGAACGTTTGGCTCCATAAAAGTAATTCCATCCATCTCAAAATTATTGGAATAAGAAAATCTTTTCTCGGAATTTAGTTCTTGTAAGTAGCAGATGCCTTTTCCTTCATAAAAAGCAGTTTGCACCGCATCAGCGAGTCTGTTGTAAAATTCCTCCTCCTCTTTGACTACGATTCGGTCAATAATGAGCGTAATGTCTTTATTATCTAATGAATGTTGATCGATTTCGTCTAAACGAATCATTTGATTTTCAACTAAAATTCTGGAAAATCCCTGTTGTAATAATACTTTTAACTTGTCTTCTAATTTTCTTCCTTCTTCTAAGTGAATAGGAGCCAGTAGTAACCATTTGCTGTCCAGATCAAAATTTTTGACATCGGTCACCACATCGGTTACGGTGTTTTTTTTGACTTCTTGTCCAGAAACGGGAGAAAAAGTACGCCCAATTCGCGCAAACAGTAATTTCATATAGTCATAGATCTCAGTAGAAGTTCCTACTGTAGATCGAGCATTTGTGGTATTCACTTTTTGTTCAATGGCAATAGCAGGAGCTATACCTTTGATGTATTCTACTTTTGGTTTGTCCAATCTTCCAAGAAATTGTCTGGCATAAGATGATAGACTTTCTACATAACGACGCTGACCTTCGGCATACAAAGTATCAAAGGCCAAGCTCGATTTTCCGGAACCGGAAAGACCGGTAATTACAACGAGCTTGTTTCGGGGAATCACTACGTCCACATTTTTTAGATTGTGTACTTGAGCGCCTTTTATAATGATATTTTTCTTTGGATCTATTTTAGAAATGTCAACTTGCATAAAAAGAATGAATTTCTACAAAAGTAATCATTTTCTAGCTGAGAAAGAAGGTTGAACAAATCCTAAATTTTGAAAAAGACAGCAATTTCGCAAAATTTTACAGTATATTTATTTGGTAGAATTATGTTCTTTTTTGGCTATTAACTTTTATATTTACTACAACCAAAAACCAAAATAATTGAAAACTAAACTTACTTTTTTATTTTTAGGACTCTGTCTGTCAATTTTTGCACAAGAATTACCTCCAATAGTAAAATATACACCAAATCTCTATGGTGCAGGAAATCAAAACTGGATGATTTCTCAGGATAAAAATCATTATTTGTTCTTTGCTAACAATGAAGGACTCCTAGAGTATAATGGTTCTAACTGGGAATTGTACCTGTCACCAAATGAAACAATTATTCGTTCTGTAAAAGTAATTGATGGTAAAGTCTATACGGGGAGCTATATGGAATTTGGTTTTTGGACAAGAAAATCTAATGGAAAACTCAGTTACACTTCTTTGAGTCAAACGATTAAAAATAAACTTCTTGATGATGAGCAGTTTTGGAATATTTTAAATTTTGACCAATGGGTAATTTTCCAATCCTTAAATCGAATTTATATATATGATTCTAAAGGAGCTACTATCAAAATCATATCACCTGATAAAGGCATAAATAAATCTTTTAGAGCCAGTAATTCTATTTATTTTCAAACTGTAGATGGAGCACTTTTTGAAATTGAGAGTGGTAAGGGACGATTAATTTCTGACCATCCTGTTTTGCAGAAAAATAGGATAATCAATATTTCCGCAATTAATGTGGGACTTTTAATCCAAACACAATTAAATGGATTTTATAAACTGATAGGGAATGATTTATCTAAATTTTCGACAGAAGCAGATTCCCAACTCTTAGCAAGTAGTGTTTATAGTAGCCAGGTGCTTTCAGATGGTAATATTGCAATTGGGACGGTTTCTAATGGGATTTTTATTATAGATAATGTAGGTAAAATAAAATATCATATTTCTCAAAGTAAAGGATTGAGTAATAACACGGCTTTGTCTTTGTTTGAGGATGTCGATGGAAATCTTTGGGTTGGTCTGGATAACGGTATAAATTGTATAAATCTCCAATCAGCGATTCATGCTTTTGTTGACAATACAGGTATTCTGGGAACTGTTTATAGTTCTAAATTATTTAAAGGAAATTTATATATTGGAACTAATCAAGGATTGTTTTACAAAAAATATCGAAGTAGCGATACTTTTAAATTCATTTCGGGAACTAAAGGACAAGTCTGGTCTTTATTTGAATACGATGGAACTTTATTTTGCGGACATGATTCAGGAACATTTATTATAGAAGAAGGTAGCGCAAAAAATATATCTCCTTTTTCCGGAACATGGCAGTTTGAAACTGTTCCCTATAAAAAAGAGCTTTTACTTCAAGGGAATTATTATGGTATTTCTGTATTAGAGAAAGTAAATAAACAGTGGGTTTTTAGAAACAAAATTTCAGGTTTTGACTATTCGTCTAAGTGTTTTGAAATTGTAAGCACAAATGAAATTTATGTAAGTCATGAGTACAAAGGTATTTTTAGGCTGCAATTAGATAATAAATTAGAAAAAGTAAATTCTTTTAGCTCCTATAGAACTCCCAAAAAGGGAA
Source organism: Flavobacterium acetivorans (assembly GCF_020911885.1). Classification (NCBI taxonomy): domain Bacteria; kingdom Pseudomonadati; phylum Bacteroidota; class Flavobacteriia; order Flavobacteriales; family Flavobacteriaceae; genus Flavobacterium; species Flavobacterium acetivorans. The sequence goes on along the minus strand of NZ_CP087132.1, from coordinate 3,390,010 downwards.
AAAATGCAAGTTTGATCAAGTTTAATAATAGTATTTATTACGCCTACAAAGAAGGAGTTTTCAAGCTGAATAATAAAACGAAGCAATTTGAAAAAGATAAGTTATTAAGCGCTGTTTTTGAAAAAGACGAATATACATCTGGGAAATTGATTGTAGATAATTCTAATAAAATCTGGTTATTTTCTAAGAATTATATTCATTATTTTTCCTTGAGCAAAATAAATAACCAACTGAAGCAAAATGTAATCTCTATCCCCTCGTCGTTGACTAATTCTATGTTAGGGTATGAAAATATATCACAGCTGTCCAGTTCTGACTATCTTATAGGGACAACCGATGGCTATTATATTATGAATATTAATGATTTAAGTTTTAAAAACTACAATGTGTCTATCACTAATATTACTACAAATAAATTAAATAGCGCCTATAGTAGTCAATCTATTGGAGAAAAGGGAGATTTTAAATTTGATGATAATAACATTAGTTTCAGTTTTACTGTACCTGAATATAATAAATATATTAATGTTGAATATCAATATGTATTAGAAGGGGGACAGGAGGAATGGAGTGTATGGAGTACAAAATCAACAGTGAATTTTAAAAAATTATCACCTGGAGATTATACCTTCAAAGTCAGAGCTAAATTTTCAAATTCAACCTTGGATGATACTGCCACATATTCATTTACAATTCGCAAGCCTTGGTATGCAACTAACGTCGCTATTTTTATATATATCATTTTTATTTTTGTAATGGGGTATTATATTCATAGAGCCTATAAAAATTATTATCACAAACAGAAAGAAAAGTTGATCGAGGAGAATAATCTTTTATTAGAGATAAAAGAATTGGAAAATGAGCAACAAATGATGCGAATTAGAAACGAACAGCTTTCTCAAGATGTGGATTCTAAAAGTAGAGAGCTAGCGGTCTCGACAATGAGCTTAAATAGTAAGAATGAGTTGTTGACTTTTATTAAAGAAGACTTGAAAAAAACAAATAAAGACGGGAATAGAAGTATAAAATCAGTGATTTCTACAATAAATAAAAACATATCCAAAGATGATACTTGGAATGTTTTTCAGGAAGCTTTTGACAGAGCCGACAAAGATTTCTTGAAAAAAATTAAATTATTGCACCCTTCCTTAACGCCCAATGATCTTAAACTGTGTGCCTACCTTAGATTAAATCTGTCTTCTAAAGAAGTGGCTCCATTATTGAATATTTCTGTGCGTAGTGTCGAAATAAAAAGATACCGTTTGAGGAAAAAAATGGAATTATCTCATGAACAAGGTCTTGTAGAGTATATACTAAATGTATAGTTTTCCCCGTACACAAGAATAATACCTATACATTACCACAACATTTACGTTGTAGTTGTTATTTTTTCTGTAATTTTTCGAAATGGATCTTTCTTTTTTCCTTAGTAAAATCAAGTGTTTTTTTTGATATCATATAAAAAAAAACGATTTTTTTTACGATGTATATTTTATATAAAGGTATTTTTTAACAGATTCTTATGTTTTGCTTGTATTTTTATAATTCACATAAAACATAAATTATGAAGTCGAACTATCTATTAATTATTTTTCTATTTCTCTCCGCTTTTGGTTCCGCCCAAAGTTTTGATATTGGAGGAACTGTAAAAGAAAAAAACTCTGGTTTATCGATACCAGGAGTTAACATTCAAATTTTAAACAGTACTAAAAGTACCGCTACTGATTTTGATGGAAAATTTACTTTAAAAGGAATTCCGTCCGGTTCTGTTGTAGTTTTTACATTTATAGGATATAAAACATTTGAATATAAAGTAACAGCTACTGATACTAATTTGAATATTACTTTATCAGAAGATTCAAAAGCTTTAGATGAAGTTATAGTAATAGGGTACGGAAGTCAAAAAAAGAAAGAGGTTACCGGAGCAGTTTCTACTGTGGATAGTAAAACCTTAGAAATATTGAAACCTGTAAAAATAGAACAAGCCTTACAAGGAACAATATCAGGTGTAAATGTTACTTCACAATCAGGTTCTCCAGGAGCTGCTTTAGATATACGTATTAGAGGTATTGCTACTAATGGTGATGCAAAGCCACTAACTATCATAGATGGGTACATTGGAGAGTTGGGGCTATTGAATCCTAATGATGTTGAAACTATAACTGTTTTAAAGGATGCACAGGCTGCTATTTATGGTTCTGCCGCAGCAAATGGAGTAATCTTAGTAACCACTAAAACGGGTAAAAAGAATTCTGTAGGTAAAATAGCCTATAATACGTATACTGGTTTCCAAGAAACTTCGCGCACTTTACCAACATTAAATGCTACGGAATATGCTTTATTGCTTAATGAAAGTTATGCGAATAGCGGTAATACAATTCCATATGCGAACGTTAGCGGACTTGGTAAAGGAACAAAGTGGCAGGATAAAACGCTAAGTACAGGGGTGCCTATCATTAGTCATGATTTAACGTTTTCGGGAGGATCGGACAAGATTACGTATTCTGTTAGTGGTTCGCACTTAGATCAAGAAGGAATTGTAGGGAAGGCAAAATCTGGATTTTTAAGAAATACTGCAAGAGTTTCTTTAGGGGCAGATGTGACTGACAATCTAAAGTTAAAAACAAATGTGATTTATACTTATTTTGATAGAAAAACCTTGCCTGAAAATGGGAATGCTTCAGTACTATTAAATGCGGTAAACGCACCATCTAATCTTAGTCCTTATGATTCATCAGGTAATTTCACAGTGTTTCCCGGAGGTTCTTTAGGAAATGAAATGATCAACCCTTTAGCTCAAATTGCCAATACTTACAATGATTATAACTTTAAGCAAATAAACGGGAATTTTGGATTGGATTATAAGTTCACTCCGGCCTTTGTATTAAGTAGTACCATTGGATTTAAGACTGCAAATAGCGAATCAAAAAGCTTTTCTCCAATACTAGATTACGGTAGTGGTAAAGTGTTTAATACCACACGTAGTTCGGTTTCTCAAAATGCAGTTAACGACAACAGCTATTCTTTTGATTTATTTGCTACATATACTAAAACTATAGCTGAAAACCATAAACTAGTAGGTGTAGTGGGGAATACTATTTACAAAGAATATGGTAACGGTTTATTTGCTACTGGCTATGATGTACCTAATAATTCATGGGAGTATGCCGATATTCAGTTGGCTAACGGGGCTCCTGCACCGGGAACAGTACCTGTAGGGTCTTATATATATGACGAAAGAAGGTTGTCTTATTTTGGGAGATTACAATACGATTTTAAAGGCAAATACCTTTTATCAGGAATGATACGACGTGATGCTTCAACTAAATTCGGACCAGGTAATAAAGTAGGTTATTTTCCTTCGGTAACCGCTGGTTGGGTAATTTCTGATGAAGGATTTTTTGGGGAATCATCCATTGTGAATTTCTTGAAATTAAGAGGCAGTTATGGTATAGTAGGAAATGATGCTATTCCAAATAATGGCTACATTTCTCAGCTTACGGGCGAAGCTAGCTATGTTTTTGATGGTACTCTGGTAAATGGTCGCGCTAGTGGTCAAATTCCGAATCCGAATCTTAAATGGGAAGAGGCAAAGAAATTTGATGTAGGAGTAGATATGAATTTGTTTAATAACAAAATAAATATAGTAGCTGATTATTTTATTGATACTAGAACAGATTTGCTAATTCCAGGTATTCCAGTTTCAGGTATTTCAGGGGGACAAGCTCCTGGAGCTTCAAATCCTACGATAAATGCAGGAACAGTTAGAAACGAAGGAATTGAATTTGCTGTAAATTACAACAATAGTTTTTCAGACGATTTTAATATGAGTTTAGGATACAATGTGACTGTTCTTAGAAACAACGTAACCTACATGGGGACACCATTTATTGCAGGTGGATCATTTGGTATCGGTCAACAAGCACCTTCAAGAATGGAAGTAGGTCATTCCATAGGGTATTTTTATGGTTTGAAAACAAATGGTGTTTTTCAAAATCAACAAGAAGTTAATGATGCCCCTTCTCAAGTTGAGCTTGGAGTAGCAGCATCTCCTGGAGATATTAGATATGTTGATGTCAATGGTGATGGGAAAATTAATTTTGATGACAGAACAGATATAGGAGATCCAATCCCTACAGCAACAATGGGTTTCAATATGCAGTTTAATTACAAAGCACTTGATTTTTCTATGTACACCTTTGCTTCTGTAGGAAACAATATGGTTCGTAATTATGAAAGTATTGCACCAGATGCCAATCGTTTAAATTATGTTTTAGGCAGATGGACTGGGGAAGGAACTAGTAATAGCATTCCTAGAGTTACCACAGCAGCTACAACTAATAATTTGTTTTCTGATTATTTTGTAGAAGATGCGTCCTATGTAAGAATCCAAAATATCCAACTAGGGTACTCTTTGAATCCAAACTGGATAGAAAAAGTTGGCATGACTAAGTTACGCCTATATGCGGGAGTAAATAACCTTTACACTTTTACAAAATACAAAGGATTTGATCCTGGAGCTTCTAATGGTGCCCCTATTGGAGGCGGAATCGATTATGGTTTCTATCCTACTCCAAGAACGTATATGTTAGGTTTAAACATTAATTTTTAATTCATATTAAAATGAAAAAGTATCTATTTATTACCCTAATAACGATAACTGTTTTTGCTACAATGACTAGCTCTTGTAGTGATGATTTTGTTGATCGTCCTGTTGAATATTCGATTGATTCAGAGAATTATTTTAATTCTAAATCTGATTATGAAAATGCTGTAATTGCAGCCTATGATTTATTACAGTCTACTTTTATTAATGTTTTAATGGGCGAAATAGCCTCTGATAACACATTTGCCGGAGGAAACAGTCCAACTGATGTTATAGGCTACCAACAAATTGACCAAATGATTCACAGTCCTGTGAATGAAAATTTAAAACAACTTTGGGACTGGATGTTTGCAGGAGTTCAAAGAGCTAATTATATCCTTGAATTCAAAGATAAAACTGATTTCGAAGGGAAAAATAAAATTATAGCCGAAGCCCGTTTTCTAAGAGCTTACTATCAATTTGAGTTGGTAAAATGGTTTGGAGGTATCCCAATGAAAGGAGATGCAAGATTTTCTCCAGGAGACGAAACTTCAATACCACGCTCATCAGTTGTAGAGGTCTATGCTTCTATTCAGAATGACTTAATATATGCCGCTGAAAATTTGCCATCGATTCCTGCACAAAAAGGGAGAGCCACAAGCGGCGCAGCTCTAGCTTTACTGGGAAAAGCGTATTTATACGATAAAAAATATGATCTAGCAGCAGATACTTTTGGAAAATTAATTGGGACTAATAGTTATCATTTAATTCAAACTACAGATTTGACACCACAGCAAATAAGCGCAGGTTTGACCCCTTTTGGAAGTATTTTCGAAGAGGCTGGTGAAAACGGAGCTGAATCTGTTTTTGAAATTCAGTACACTGATGTTGAAGGAGCTAGTTATGGACAATTACAATATAGCGAAGGGAATGTTGCAGTAGGTTTTGCTGGTCCTTTTGGATATGTTGGCCCTGTATATGCTGATGGTAACAACTTTAATTTACCTACTCCAAAAATTGTTAATGCATTTGAAGCAGGTGATTCAAGAAAAGCGGTAACCATTTTAGATATGGTAGCCTGGATCGCACAAAATCCAGGTACAAGTTACACGAAACAAAATCAAGATACGGGTTATTTTAATAGAAAATACATTCCTAGAAAGAGAAGACCAGAAGCTGCTGGAGATGTTAAATTGACAAGTCCAAATAATTATAGAGCCATTCGCTATGCTGACGTTCTTTTGATGGCTGCCGAAGCTTATAACAAAAGTACCACAGCAAATGATGTCTTAGCTCGTAAGTATTTGAATGAAGTAAGAGCTAGAGCTTTTGGAGACAATGATCACAATATTACAGCCTCAGGAGCAGCCTTAGCTGATTTTATCCAAGCAGAGAGAAGAGTAGAATTGGCAGGTGAAGGGATCCGTTTCTTCGATTTAGTGAGAACTGGTAAAGCGGCCCAAGAAATCCCAGGATTTACAGCAGGAAAAAACGAACTTTTTCCAATACCAATAGAAGAAATTCAATTTGCTAACGGAAACTGGGATCAAAATCCTAATTACAATTAAAAAATAGAACAATGAAAAGTATAAAATATATAACAAGTCTTATTGTTGCAGCTATCTTTTTTAGTTGTTCAACAGAGAATGATCTGCCTGATTTAGATGCTCTTGGTGCTCCAACTGATGTTTCGGCATTAACTACTGTAACGCAGGATAATACCGGAAAAGTTACTTTTTTACCTCGAGGTGGAGGAGTGACGCAGTATGAAATTTATTTTGGAGACGGAACTACAGTACCGGCTTATGTAAATCCGGGAGGAACGGTAGATCATGTTTACAAGGAAGGGATTTATAACGCTAAAATTGTTGGAATAACTTTAAATGGAAAAAGAACTGAAGTAATTCAGGAAGTTGAAGTTTCTTTTAAAGCGCCTCAAAATTTAGTGGTTAGTATCGAAAATGATTTAGCGGTTTCTAAAAAAGTAAATGTGACCGCAACAGCTGATTATGCCTTGTTTTATGATGTCTATTTTGGAGAAGCAGGAAAACCAGATCCTATTTCTGCAAATAATGGTGAATCTGTTTCTTATACGTATCAAAATGCAGGAGTATATACCATTCGTGTGGTTTCTAAAAGCGCAGCTATCAAAACGACAGAATATAGTGAAGAGTTTACTGTAACTGTAGTAAACAAACCTTTTGCCTCGGCACCAACACCTCCTAATAGACAAGCTTCAGATGTTATCTCTATTTATGGATCGAAATATACAAATGTTGTAGGAACCAATTATTTTCCGGATTGGGGACAAGCAGGTCAGGGAAGCAGCTGGACAGAGTTTGACTTAAATGGTGACAAAATGCTCAATTATATTAAGTTAAGTTACCAAGGAATTGCATTGGCAGATGGAACAACAATAGATGTTTCCGGAATGGAATTCATTCACATGGACGTTTGGACTTCAGATTTACAAAAAATAGAAACTTCTTTAATCAGTAAAACCAATGGCGAAAAACCAGTGGTAAAGGATTTAGTTGCAAATGAGTGGACAAGTATTGATATTCCAATCTCAGCCTTTACAAGTCAGGGATTAACAGTTGCTGATATATTCCAATTAAAATTTGTAGGTACACCATGGGCTACAGGAAGTGTTTTTATTGATAATATTTATTTCTATAAAACACCTTCGGCATTAATAGAAATGCCAATAGATTTTGAATCCACAACACTTACGTATCCATGGGCTGGTTTTGGAGCTTCAGACTTTGGAGCGATTCCCGTTTCGGTAGTTACAAATCCTGATAAATCTGGAAGTAATGTTTCAAATAAAGTGGTTAAAATCGAAAAAACGGCTGGAGCCCAAGTTTGGGCTGGAGCTAGCTTAAATCTTGATTCTAAGGTTGATTTTACCAAAGGAACTAAAGTAAAAGTGGCTGTTTGGTCACCTAAAGTTGGAGCCACAATATTGTTTAAAATGGAAGTATCAACCTCTCCTAAAGATGGTAATGGTAATCCTACTGTAAATGTTGAGGTTCAGGGAACCACTACAGTCGCTAATGCTTGGGAAATTATAACATTCGACCTTACGACGGGATCTGGTTTTAATATTGCCAATGCTTATGATAGAGTAATCTTGTTTCCTGACTTTAATGTTGGAGGTACAGGAACAACCTATTATTTTGACGATATTAAACAATCCAATTAAAAACTAAAAAAATGAAAAAAATAATAGTAAAAATAGTATATGTTTTTGTCCTTCTATTGATGGTCAATTGTCAGGAGGATAATATAGCTTTTGGAGAATTAAACGCTCCAACTAATCTAAATGTTACAGTAGAAATAGTTGGAAAAACGACTGCACTACCTAATGGAGATGGTTCTGGGACTGTTAGGTTTACCACTACAGCAGATGATGCCATTTCCTATAAATATATCTATGGTGATGGCGTTACAGAGAATTCTCCAGGAGGTATTGTAGAACATGGTTTTACAACAGTTGGTGTAAACACTTATACTGTAACAGTAATTGCTTATGGCAAAGGAGGTGTAGCTACAAATGAAACAGTAGAGGTTACCGTTTTTAGTAACTTTAGCGACGAAAGATCTACACAGTTCCTTACTGGTGGTACAACCACAGGGAAAAAATGGTATTTAGCTGCATCTGAAAAAGGGCATCTTGGCGTTGGACAAAATGATGGTGATGCTACTAAAAATTATTTTGCTAATTATTACCAAGCAGAGCCATTTGAAAAATCAGCAACTTGTTTCTATGATGGAGATTATACTTTTGCTCTGGTAAACGGTAAAATTGAATACAAACAAGATAACAAAGGAAATACCTTTTTTCACAACTCTTATAAAAGTGTGGCAGGCGGAACAAATGGGGGTGACGATGCATGTTTACCGTATAGTACAGCAGGAACCAAAATTGTTGCTTTAAGCCCTTCCACTTCGGTTGTTTCTAAAAATCCAATAGAGACAAGAGTGACCACAGGAACAGTAATGAATTTTTCTGATGGAGGCTTTATGGGGTATTATGCGGGAGCGACACAATACGAAATTTTATCAATTACTGAAAATAGAATGGTAGTGCGCTTAGTCCAAGCAAATAATACAGCACTAGCTTGGTATTTAATATTTACTACTACTATGCCAACTTCAACTTCTGAGCCAGACTATACTGTTTTAAAATTCTCAGATGAATTTAACACTGATGGAGCACCTGATCCTACTAAGTGGTCTTATGATTTAGGTACGGGTAGTAATGGCTGGGGTAATAACGAAGCGCAAAGTTATACCAATGCTTCCGACAATGTCATTGTTGCTGGTGGGAATTTGAAAATTACCGCTAAAAAAGTAGGTTCATCATACACATCGGCAAGATTAAAAACAGAAAGTAAATTTGATTTTACTTATGGAAAAGTTGAGGTTAGGGCTAAATTACCGTCAGGTGGCGGAACTTGGCCGGCAATCTGGATGCTGGGTTCAGATTATGCAACTAATACATGGCCAGGTTGTGGAGAAATAGATATAATGGAACATAAAGGGAATGAACCAAATGTGATTCATGGTACTTTACATTATCCTGGTAACTCTGGTGGGAATGCAAACGGAAATACTAAAACGATTACTAATGCTTCGACAGAATTTCATGTTTATAAAACAATCTGGTCTCCGGCATCAGTGAAAATCTATGTAGATGATGTCTTATTTCATACGGTGGCAAATACAAGTTCTTTACCATTCAATAAGGACTTTTTCATGATTTTAAATGTGGCAATGGGAGGGACTTTTGGAGGAACGATTGACCCAGCATTTAGTCAATCTTCAATGGAAGTAGACTATGTGAGGGTATATCAATAATCAAATAAGAATTAGTTTAAAAGGTCGAAGTTAATTCGACCTTTTGATTAAAAAAAAATAAAAATGACAGTAATTAAAAAAGTATCATTTGTCTTAGCGACAATTGTAGTAATAGGCTGTGGCCAAAAAATAATCAAACCTAAAGCAGTGTTTTCTCAAAAAGATATTTTGGAAACCAGAGTAGATTCGATTTTAAAATTGATGACTTTGGAAGAGAAAATTGGCCAACTCAACCAATACAATGGTTTTTGGGAAATTACAGGACCAACTCCCAAAGAAGGGCAGGCAGCTAAGAAATATGCTGATTTAAAAAATGGTTTGGTAGGTTCGATGCTAAACGTAAAAGGAGTAAAAGACGTAAGAGCTTTGCAGAAAATTGCGGTTGAAGAAACCCGATTAGGGATTCCTTTAATTTTCGGGTTTGATGTGATTCATGGGTTCAAAACCATTAGTCCGATTCCGTTAGCAGAAGCGGCTAGTTGGGATTTAGCTGAAATAAAAAAATCAGCGGCTATTGCTGCTGAAGAAGCGGCTTCGGTAGGGCTCAATTGGACTTTTGCTCCTATGGTCGATATTTCTCGTGATGCCCGTTGGGGCAGAGTAATGGAAGGTGCTGGAGAGGATCCTTATTTAGGAAGCCAAATTGCAATCGCTCGAGTACAAGGATTTCAAGGGGATGATTTAACAGCAAGAAACACCATTTTGGCTTGTGCCAAACATTTTGCAGCTTATGGCTTTTCGGAGTCGGGAAGAGATTACAATACAGTTGATGTTGGGGAATCTACTTTGCAAAATGTTATTTTTCCTCCTTTTAAAGCGGCGGTGGATGCAGGTGTAAGAACGTTCATGAACTCATTTAATGAATTAAACGGAATTCCTGCTACAGGAAATAAGTATTTGCAAAGAGATATTTTAAAAGACGATTGGAAATTTGATGGTTTTGTCGTTTCAGACTGGGGTTCAATTAATGAAATGATTGCCCACGGTTATGCCAAGGACAGTAAGCAAGCTGCCGAAATTGCTATTAATGCAGGTTCGGATATGGATATGGAATCCAGTGCTTATGTGGAATATTTATCGGCTTTAGTAAAAGAGGGAAAAGTAAAAGAAAGCACAATTGATGATGCTGCCAGAAGAATTCTGAGAGTGAAGTTTGAATTGGGTTTATTTGATAATCCGTATTTGTATTGTGATGAAAACTACGAGAAAGAAACGGTTGGTAAGGCAGCTTTTCAGGAAGGAGTTCTGGAAATGGCCAAAAAATCAATTGTACTATTAAAAAATGAAAAGGAGCTTTTGCCACTTAAAAAATCAGGACAAAAAATAGTCGTTATTGGAGCATTGGCAAACGATAAAACCAGTCCGCTGGGAAGTTGGCGCATTGCTGCTGATGATAATTCGGCAGTTTCTTTGTTAGAAGGATTACAAAATTATAAAGGAAACCAACTCACTTACGTTAAAGGTGCAGACCTAACTGAAGGAAGAACCCAATTTATTTGGGAAACTAAAATTAATACTACAGATAAAAGTGGATTTGCTGAAGCTATGGCTGCTGCTAAAACCGCCGATGTAGTGATTATGTCTTTAGGCGAACATGGCTTGCAATCTGGGGAAGGAAGAAGCAGAACCGATATCGGGCTACCAGGAGTGCAGCAGGAATTATTGGAAGAAGTATATAAGGTGAACCCTAATATTGTTTTGGTGTTAAATAATGGCCGTCCACTAGCGATTCCATGGGCTGATGCTCATATTCCGGCTATTGTTGAAGCCTGGCAATTAGGAACACAAAGCGGTAATGCCATTGCTCAAGTTTTATACGGCGATTACAATCCGAGTGGAAAATTGCCGATGACCTTTCCTCGAAATGTGGGGCAAGTGCCTATTTATTACAATTATAAAAACACAGGTCGCCCTGTAATGAATGAACCTGAAAGCGTTTTCTGGTCGCATTATATTGATGAAAAAAATACGCCTTTGTATCCTTTTGGTTATGGGTTGAGTTACACTCAATTTGAATATTCTAATATGGAATTAAGTCAGAAATATTTCTCTGATGATGGCAGCATTGAAGTTTCAGTGAATGTCAAAAACACGGGGAAATACACTGGTAAAGAAGTTGTTCAGTTATATATACGTGATTTGTTTGCTTCGATAACACGTCCTGTATTAGAATTAAAAGGGTTTGAAATGATAGAATTACAGCCTAACCAAACTAAAAAAGTTAGCTTTATCATCAATAAAAAAACAATTGAATTCTTTACAGCTAATTCGAAATGGGAAGCTGAATCAGGTGATTTTAAAGTGTTCTTAGGTGGTAGTTCTGCAAAAACATTAGAAGCTGATTTTCAATATAAAAATAACTAAAAATGAATAATTTTTTAATCTTGCTAATGGTATGTTCGATTTCTTTGGCACAGCCAAAAGGAAAAAAATTAATATGGGAAGAAAACTTTAATGGGAAACAATTAAATGAAAGCAATTGGAATATTGAACAAGGAGATGGTTGCCCCAATTGTGGTTGGGGCAATAATGAGCGCCAATTGTATACCGATAAGAGTCATCAGCTGGTTAACGGAAAATTAGTAATTACCGCTAGAAAGGAAAGGAATAAATACTCGTCTACCCGAATCACGACAAAAGGGAAAAAAGAATTTCAATACGGTTACATTGAAGCCAAAGCTAAACTGCCTTTAGGTTATGGTGTTTGGCCGGCATTCTGGATGCTGGGAGCTAATATTGACAGCGTGGGCTGGCCTAAATGTGGCGAAATAGATATTCTGGAATATGTAGGTAAAGAACCTAAAATGGTGTTTAACTCTTTACATACACAAGACAGTCACGGTAATACAATTAATACAAAGAAGACCAGGATAGAAAATATTGAGGCGGGATATCATTTGTATGCCATAGATTGGACTAAAAATAAAATTGATTTTTTTGTGGATAACAATTTAGTCTATACTTTTAATCCAGTTGAAAAAACCGAAGCGACTTGGCCTTTTAATCAAGATTTCTATTTTGTAATTAATATGGCCATAGGGGGTAATTTTGGAGGTCCTGATGTCGATGACGCTATCTTTCCTCAAAAATTTATCTTAGATTTTATAAAAGTATACCAATAGATTTACTTTGGGAATTGTAGTTCTAAAAAGGATATGATTTTGATTATGCAAAATCGTATCCTTTTTTTCATATTTGAAATGAAATAGTTTATGAAACAAGTAATCAATTTTTAGAAAAGGATAAAGCTAGAAGAAATTACAGAATTGGATGTTTATGTATTTCGATTGGGAAAAGTATCTGCTTAGTTCGCTCTATAATCAAATACGTATCTTGATGGTGTAAGCAGTTTTCTTTAAGTGGGCTAATTTGTTAGTAATCATTTTTAAAATAGAATTTTAATTTTTAATCATTGATTTTTAACATGTTAGGTTGTTTTTTTAAATTTTTTATTGCTTTTATTTGTTGTTTGTTGCAAATATTTGTTAAATTTGATTAATATTTTAACATAAAAACAGCCAAAGCCTATAGTACAAAACTACTTTTTAGAAAAATTACCCCAATTTTAACCAACACTAAAAAGTATTACTATGATAGCTAATATTCAAATTTCGGATGCCTTATTGGTACAGAATTATGTAGCAGGAAATGAAGAAGCCTTGTCTACATTGATCAAGAGACACGAATCAAGAATTTACGGTTTTATATATTCCAAAATTTCAGATCGAGACATTTCAAACGATATTTTTCAAGACACTTTTATTAAAGTTATTAAAACTTTAAAGTCAAATTCCTATAATGAAGAAGGAAAATTTCTGCCTTGGGTCATGCGAATTTCCCATAATCTTATTATTGATCATTATAGAAGGACTAAAAAAATGCCATTGTTTAGAGAAACAGAGGATTTCTCTATTTTTTCAGTAATGACAGACGATTCAATTTCTATCGAAAGTAAGCTGATTTCCGATCAAATAGAATTAGACTTGAAAAAATTAATCGAAGAACTTCCTATCGATCAAAAAGAAGTTTTGGTAATGAGAATGTATCAAGACATGAGTTTTAAAGAAATTTCAGAAATTACCGGAGTCAGTATTAATACCTCATTAGGTAGAATGCGTTATGCTTTATTGAACTTAAGAAAAGTTATTGATAAGCATCAAATTGTTTTGACTAACTAATAATATATCCGCTAATATCACGTTATTCATAGAATAACAAACTGATATAGCATGGCAAAAAATTACTTTAAAAATTCCTTAGTCATTAAAGCAATGAAACCCAAAAAAGAAGTTGTTTCTTTTTTATTAAACTATTCAAAAGCCTTGAGTGTGGTAAAAGCAGATGATCGAAATTATGAAATCATATCGAATTAAAACCGCCTCAATTTTTAAACGCTAAAAAGGACAAATTTAAAATTCACCAGTTTATTTTTAAGCTGGTGAATTTTATTTTTTATAATAATCATCCAAAACTGATTTTCTTCCAATTGTTTTGGTAATAATGTCCTGATCTAAATTCCAGCCTCTAGCAGGAGAATATTCTCTACCGTACCAAATCATTTGCAGGTGCAAGTCATTCCATAGTTCCTCTGGGAATAAACGTTTGGCATCCTTTTCGGTTTGTATTACATTTTTTCCGTTGGTTAGATTCCATCGGTACATCAATCTGTGAATGTGAGTATCTACCGGGAAAGCAGGAACACCAAAAGCCTGCGACATCACCACGCTAGCTGTTTTATGGCCTACAGCTGGTAATTCTTCCAGATATTCAAAGCTTTGCGGTACTTTTCCATCATGCTTGTCAATCAAAATATGGGATAAGCCGTGAATTCCTTTAGATTTCATTGGCGACAAGCCACAAGGTTTTATGATTTCCTTAATTTCTTCAACAGACATTTTGATCATGTCATACGGATTGTCTGCTTTGGCAAAAAGCAAAGGGGTAATTTGGTTCACACGAACATCAGTGCATTGTGCCGAAAGCAAAACGGCAATCAGCAGCGTATAAGGATCCTTATGATCCAAGGGGATTGGAATCGAGGGATAGAGTTCTTTTAACGTATTTATAACAAATGTTACCCGTTCTTGTTTAGTCATTATTGTAAATTTATATCTTGTAAAAATAATATAAAAAATACCAATTAAGAAAAACAAGTCTTAGCGAACTTTGCGAAAAATTAGTAGACTTTGCATTTAAATAAAAATAATTATGACAACATTAAAAAAAGGAGATAAAGCACCTCAATTTTCGGGAGTGGATCAAGACGGAAAACAACATCAGTTAGCAGATTATAAAGGAAAAAAACTAGTAGTTTTCTTTTATCCAAAAGCCAGTACACCGGGATGTACAGCCGAAGCTTGCGATTTGAGAGATAATTTTGAGCGTTTTCAAGCGAATAATTATGAATTACTGGGTGTAAGTGCCGATTCGGCTAAAGCGCAGGCTAAATTCAAAGAGAAGTACGAATTTCCTTTCCCTTTATTAGCTGACGAAGATAAATCGGTTATAGAGGCTTTTGGGGTTTGGGGACCAAAGAAATTCATGGGACGCGAGTATGACGGAATTCATAGAACCACTTTTGTAATTGACGAGAACGGAATTATTGATGAAGTAATCGAAAAAGTGAAAACTAAGGAGCATGCCGCTCAAATATTGAAGTAAACTAGGAACGCCACAAAAAAAAATATCTTGTGGCGTTTTTGTTGTTGAAATTGTAAAAAGTAGAGTTTTATATTGCTCCGCAAAGTCTCCGACTTTGAGGTAGTGTTTTTCGATTTTCAATCGACATTTTTAAATGAATTATATCTGTCAGAGACAGATCAATACATCCTCAAAGTCGGAGACTTTGCGGAGCTGGTTATTTTGGCTTTTTTTTTTGTAAATTAATTGCTTTCTTTCAATGTTTTATTTGGATCATAGCCAAAAAGTCTGTGCTCTTTGATCATTTCGGCGATACCAAGCGGAAGCATCGGTTCCCATCCCAGCTTTCCTTCGTTGATCATTTTTAGGACTTCGCGAGAGAATACTTCTAAATTTCCGGGATCATAATCATCAATGTTGATTACTTTTCCGTTAGACTTGAAGAATTTGTAAAGTTCTTTCATTCGGGGATGCACTTTTAAATTCTCTGAAGTGATAATGTCTCCATTTTCGTCTAACATTGGATAAAGAAATACTTTCATATCGCGGAAGAATAATTTTCCGAAAGCCTCAAGAATTCCACCACTAAGATGGCGATAGTATTTCTCATCAAAAATATCAACTAAATTGTTGACTCCCATGGCCAGTCCCATTCTAGCTTTGGTATAATTTGAAAAATATTCAACTACTTTATAGTATTCTTGGAAATTAGAAATCATTACGGTTTGTCCAAGCGAACAAAGTAATTCCGCTCGATCCATGAAATCGCGTTCGTCAATTTCTCCATCAGAACGCAGGTTGGATAAGGTGATTTCAAATACCACCAGCGTATTCTCTTTTTCCACTTTGTTTTCTTCAAGAAACATTTTTAATGATTTCTCGTACATATCCATATTTACCTTGGTAACCGGACGAAAACTACCTCTTAAGGCAAGAATATTCTTTTTGTATAATATGGCAGCAGGAAGAATATTTTTTCCTTCAGGATCAAACATTACCGCATCAGTCATTCCATTTTTTACGAGTTGCAAACTCATTAAGCGATTGTCTACTTCAGCGAATCGAGGGCCAGAAAAATTAATAGTGTCAATTTCCAGTTGGTCTTTGTCTAAGTGATCGTATAAATAGCGCAACAAGCGTTTCGGATCGTTGTATTTATAGTATGCACCATAAATTAGGTTAACGCCTAGGATTCCAAGTGTTTCTTGTTGCAGTCTTGCATCTGTTTCTTTAAAACGGATGTGAAGTATGATTTCGTTATAGTCTTCATCAGGTTCAATTTGATAACGAATACCAACCCAGCCATGACCTTTAAATTGTTTGGCAAAATCAATCGTAGCCACGGTATTGGCGTAACTAAAAAACATTTTATTAGGATGTTTTTCTCTGCTCAAACGCTCTTCGATTAACTGATTTTCCATCGTTAGCATTTTTTTGAGTCGGCTTTCCGTTACATAACGACCGTCTTCCTCAATACCATAGATGGAATCACTGAAATCTTTATCATAAGCAGACATTGCTTTTGCAATAGTTCCAGAAGATCCTCCAGATCTGAAAAAATGCCTTACCGTTTCCTGGCCAGCGCCAATTTCAGCAAAAGTTCCGTAAATGTTCTCATTTAAATTGATACGAAGCGCTTTGTCTTTTATCGAAGGGATTTGTTCGATGACTCTGTCACCTTTTAGTTTTATTTGGGTGTCCATTTTATTTTAAATATGGCTAATATGTTACAAAGTTAGTTAAAATGGTTTCTAATGAAAGAGAATTAATCCTATTTTTGTAAAAAAATAGAATAGTGTGAAGGTATATTTTTTGGGTACAGGTACATCGCAAGGAATCCCAGTTATAGGGAGTCATCATCCCGTTTGTAAAAGCACTGATTCTAAGGATAAAAGACTAAGGGTTTCAGTATGGATTACTTGGGATAATCATTCCTATGTGATTGATTGTGGTCCGGATTTTAGGCAGCAAATGTTGGCTTCAAATTGTCATAAAGTGGATGGAATTCTTTTTACCCACGAACATGCAGATCATACCGCTGGATTGGATGATATTCGTCCGTTTAATTTCAAACAAGGGGAAATGCCTATTTATGCACATCAACGTGTTATAGAGAATTTGAAAAAGCGTTTCGATTATGTTTTTGAAACCGAGAACAGATATCCAGGTGCTCCTTCGGTAAAAACGCATGAAGTAGTCAATAACGAGGCTTTTGTCCTGGGTGATAAAATGGTAGTTCCTATAAATGTTATGCATGGTGATTTGCAGGTTTTTGGTTATCGAATGGATGATTTTGCTTATTTGACTGATGTGAAAACTATTGAAGAAAGTGAAGTTTTGAAGTTGAAAAACTTAAAAGTGTTAGTAATTAATGCTTTGCGTGAGGAAACTCATTTTACTCATTTCAATTTAGAGGAAGCCTTAGATTTTATAGCTTTGGTACAACCTGAAAAAGCCTATCTGACCCATATCAGTCATCTTTTTGGGTTTCATGAAGAAATACAAAAGAAACTACCTGAAAACGTTTACCTTGCTTTCGATAATTTAGAAATTACAATTTAATTAAATTTAAAATGAGAAAATCATTATTGCTTTATGCTTTTATTTTAATCGCACTTTTAAACATCTTTACGTATATGTTTTATAGTAAGGAAGTTGCTTTTGAAAAAGAAAGATATGAAAAAGTCACCAAAAAACTGAAAGACAGTCTGAATTCCGTTACTCTTAAATTGAAGGATGCCAATTATTTTTCTTTGGAAAACAACGAAAATGCCCAGAATTATTTTGATTCAGCAAGTTCAGATAAAATGATTCCCTATGAAAAGTTAATTCCTTATGTTACAGAGAAATTATTGGATTTAAATGCAAATGCGAAAGGCAATCCTTATGTAGGCCAAGATCAATTAGGAGCCAATAAATTCATCATCAATAAAGTAAAAATTTTGAACCACAGATGGATTATCGCTGATTATAGTGACGGTGAAATATGGGGCGAAGTCTTGCTGAAATACTTTGTCAATCCAGATGAAACTATTTCATTTGAAGTCAATCAATCGCTGTTGTATCAGAAATAAAATAAAAAAGGCTCCAAAATTGGAGCCTTTTTTTATTCTATTAACCATTTCTTAAAGTCATAAAACTGCTGAGGCGATATGCCATGACCGATAGGGTATTCTTTATAAATAGAATCAATTCCTAATTTGTCCAAAAACGGTTTTGTTTTTCGGGCCCAATCAACCGGTATTACTTGGTCCACAGTTCCATGAGAAGCAAATATTTTAAGTCTTGATAAATCGTTTTTTAGGTAATTTTCGTCAAATGCCGGCTCGCTGATATAACCGCTTAAAGCAATTACATTTTTGATTTTTTCGGGATAAGATAAGGCAACGGCATAACTCAAAATGGCACCCTGACTAAAACCAATTAAAGTAACATCGTTAGTGTCAATAGGGAGATTTGCAATTAGTTCTTCTAAAAATTGGGCGATTAAATCTCTGGAAGATTTGGCCTGTTCGTTATCTGAAAATTTATTTTGATTTGCATCAAAATTGATGGCGTACCAAGCATAACTACCATATTGTAAATCATAAGGCGCACGCGCAGATACGATATAATGATTCTCTGGAAGCTCAGTTGCAAACGAAAATAAATCCTGCTCGTTGCTGCCATATCCGTGCAATAAAAGGATCAACGGGTTTTTGTCTAATTTTATTTTGGGTTCTCTAATGAGATAGTCAAGAGATAAATTATTCATTTATTAGTTTTAAATTGGAGTTGTGTTCTAAATTTTGCAATTGATTTAAGAGATCGTTGCAAACCATTTTTGGTAAAGATTTCCTAATAGAGGAACAGGTTTTGTTTCGCCTTTTATCGCGCTAAAGATGCCATAAGTCCATAAAACGGAAATGCAAATCCACATGGGAGCTGAGATCATTAGGCTGTCAAAATTGCTAATAATCAATCCTAATGAAATGAAAGTCAATGTTAATCCAAGACCTTGACGTATGTGAAAAGAGGCAAAGCTATTTTTATCTTCAGAGTTCATAGACATGGCAATAAACACGCCTATACCTAAAATATAGCTTGTAATTGCTGCCGTTTTTCCCTGTTCAATATTGTTATTCATAGTAAGTTTTCTATTATTTTATGTTGGTAGTCATGCTTTTCATTAGATCAAAATGATAGTATGCTAATTACAATTTTTTAAGCTAAAATTAATTTTTCCTGATTTAAAATCCCGTAAACTTTACCTTTCATTTCCATTCCCAGAAAAGCGGAGTTTTTTGATTTAGAGATAATATTTTCTTTGGTGAAAGTACTTTGTCCTTCAGGATTAAATAGGCTAATGCTTGCTTTCGCACCTTCTTCAATGAGCTCGTTTTTGATTCCAAAAATTGTTTTTCCGGCGGTCAGTTTTTCGATCACTTTTTCTAACGGCAGAACGGTCATCAATGCTCCGTAAGCACTTTCGAGTCCAATTGTACCGTTTTTGGCTAGATCAAATTCCATCTTTTTATGTTCAATATCCATCGGATTGTGGTCAGATGTAATCATGTCGATGGTGTTGTCTACTATTCCTTCGAGTAAAGCTTGTCGGTCTTGCTCTGTTCGCAAAGGCGGTGAAACCTTGAAACGGGTATCAAAGCCTTCTAGTTTTTCATCTGTCATTACCAAATGATGTACCGCTACACTGCAACTAACTTGCAGTCCTTTTGCTTTGGCTTCTTTGATTAATTGTACTGATTTTGCAGTTGAAATAGTAGGGATATGTAATTTGCCTCCAGTATATTCGAGTAAGAATAAATTTCGGGCAATTTGTAATTCTTCGGCTAAATTTGGAATGCCTTTCAATCCCAATCTAGTTGAAACGATACCTTCATTAGCTACTCCATTTCCTTTTATCTTTTCATCTTGTGCAAATGCAATAACTAAACCATCAAAATCCTGCACATATTGCAAGGCAATTTTTAATAAATTAGCGTTGCTTTGACTTTTATTGTAATCTCCAAAAGCCACAGCTCCCACTTTTTTCATGTCATATAATTCAGCCATGTCATTTCCTTCACTGCCTTTTGTCAAAGCTCCTATTGGGAAAAGTTGGGTAGCGCTACCATTTGCTTTATTTTGTACAAAATTTATTTGCGATTGATTGTCAATGATGGGGAAGGAGTTGGGTTGTAAAGCAATAGCTGTAAAACCGCTTTTTGCTGCCACAGTCAAACCATTTTCAATGGTTTCTCTTTCTTCAAAACCTGGCTCGCCAAGAGAAACACTGCTGTCAAACCAGCCTTGAGAGACATGTAAATTATCGAGTTTTATCTCGTCTGCATTTTCTTGGTTCGGTAGAGAAGTACCAATTTTTTCAATAAAACCATCTACAATTAAAATATCTACTGTCTTGTCGTGAAAAGGACTTTTTGGATCGATAATTTTTGCTTCTCGGATGATTAATTTCATATATAAATATTTTTTATTTCAGGAATTTTAAAATTGCTATTTCGATTATCAGAAAGAGCAGTGCAAAGATAACAAACCATTTCCAAATTTGATTGTCTGTTCGCTCGGTTTGTAAAGTATCAAAGACGGTGGCTACAGAATCAATTATTTTATAATCAGAAAGTAGGTTTTCATTGGCAGTAGCCAAATCGCTTTCGGTTCTGCTATAATTAAAACTGATGTTTTCCACGGGCGTTTTTTGATTGTAAATCTCGAAATTTCCCGCTTGGACCGGATAATCATTAAATGTCAATTTTACTTTATTATTCAGGATTTGTTGGATAGGAATAAATTGTTCCGTTGAATTTTTAACAGACAAAATAGCGTCTTTTGACAGTAATACATCAACAAAATAAGGTTTTGAATCGCCTATTGTCA
Organism: Flavobacterium acetivorans; assembly: GCF_020911885.1. NCBI lineage: Bacteria > Pseudomonadati > Bacteroidota > Flavobacteriia > Flavobacteriales > Flavobacteriaceae > Flavobacterium > Flavobacterium acetivorans. The sequence goes on along the minus strand of NZ_CP087132.1, from coordinate 3,369,048 downwards.
AGACCGTTACCGCATTTTTATGGTTGCTCATTGCCATTTTGTAAAAAGTAGGAACAATCAAAGGAGATTGTTGGAAATTTGAATTTGTGATGTTTATGGGCGCCGAAAAAACATATACAGCCGAAATTGGATTTGGCAAAGAAGTCAAAAACGGCGTTTGATCCTCATTGTATAAAGCGGCCGGATTTGAACCGCTGATTTTAAACGAAGCCTTTGTTTTTGGATATTGGAAATTGGTGATTTTGTTTTCAAAAACAGAAGCAAATAGCGGATGATTGAAATTGATTTTACTAATCAGTTTCTCTGTATTTTCTATGGAATTGAATTGAATGGCTCCAAAATTGGTCAAAAAGGAATTTAGGTTTGCGGCTGTATTTTTCGCCGATGGAATCAGAACGAGATTGCCTCCTTTTTCGACAAAAGATTTCAGTGTGATTTGTAAGGCTTGCGGAATTTCATCAAGCTCGTTCAAAATAATCACATCTTGTTTTTCTAAGCTGTTGTAATCTAATGTACCAATGGATGAATTGCTGAAATTAAACTCGTCAGGAGTATAAATTCGACTTAGGAAATTGCTTTTTTCGGCTTCTCCAATACTAATAACATTGATTTTTTTTGTTTTTGAAATGCTAAAATATAAGGTGTTGTCATATTCTAAACCATTGTCTGTTATGGAAATTGAGCCATGAAAGTCTTGTTTTGGAATCGTAAAAAGAACACTTTTTTTCTTAGTTTCAAAGTTTACCAATGTTTTTGCAATGAGCTTATTTTGGTTGTAAACCGCAATTGGAATAGGTTTAAAATCTTCGCCATAGTTGGACAATTCAACACTGATTTCATAAAAATTGTCCAATGTTTCATGAATAGAAACGCTATCAACGGCAACGTTATTTTTTTGTTCGGCTTTTGGAATTATAAAATAGGGAATGTCATTTTTATCAATGTTTTTGAGCTGTTTTTTGTCAAGACCTACAGCATCAGTAATAACTACAATGTCTTTTTTGAAAGCAGATTTATGCGACTTTACTTTTGCCATCAGCTGATCTAACTGGAACGGTAAAGCACTATATTTAAGGTTTTGTAGCGAATTCTGGATGGATTTTATATCGGTGTTCCAATAAGTTTCAGAATTGGTAATCAAAGAAAAATTGACATTTTCGGGCGTGTTTTCGAGTAATTCCTGAACGGAACGTCTAAGCAATTCTCCTTTTTTTCCTTTGGCTTGCATACTAAAGGAATTGTCCAGAATAATGTACATTTCATTGGTTGCATTGCTATTGTCTTTTGCTTCGAAAAAAGGCTGGGCAAAGGCTAAAATAAGGAATAGCATGAATAATAAGCGAGAAGCCAAAAGCAACCATTTTTTTATTTTAGAACTTTTTCTGGTTTGGACCGAAAGTGCCGAAAGGAATCGAACATTAGTGAAATATTCTTTTTTGAATCGGCGAAATTGAAATAAATGGACCAAAATTGGAACAATCAATAGGAAGAGAAAGTATAGAATTTCGGGATGTTTAAACTGCATTTTTTGGTTGGGTTTTCTTCACCGTATTATATTCTTGGAGAAGTTTATTGAATTCGATTATCCAAAAATACAAATTAGAAAACAGTTGTAAGTTACTATTGTTGATTTTTCTATAAATGGATAAATAAATATATTATATGTTATTTTACCTTAAAGTGATTTTTGAGTAACAGAGGATATTATTGGTATTTCAATTATACAAAGAGGAATAAAATACTTCCTCTTTGTAATTTAATAATGTCTGGATTGGGTTATGAATTCGGTGTTATATGAAATTAGATTAAATACTAGGCATTTCTGCTTTTTCCCATAATTCTTCGATCCAAATATTCATTTTTTGGTTTAATTGATTTTTTTCGAGAAACCACTTAATATAAAGTTTATTATTGCCTTCCATTCTGAAGAGAAGTCTATTTTCTTTTCCTATTAAAACTGAATTTAGTGAGCGTTTGATAGATTCCACGAAGATACTATCTGATTCTACTTTAAATAATCCATCAATAGTAATAACCGTTTTTGATTGCATGACTCTTATATTAGTGAATTTTCCATCTGCTGAGATAATTTTAAGTGTACCCGGCATTGCTGGGCGGAATCCCATTTCTAGCAAGTTAGAGGATCGCTCAGCTTTACACGTCCAAACACCTTCCAATGCTTTAGATTTTTCATTTATTTTTGACTGGGCGTTTGCAAGGAAAAAAGAAGAGATTGCGATAAGAGTTAATACATGAAGAGTCTTTTTTTTCATTTTAAAATTGATTTTTGGTTTATAATATTGGTTCATGGTTAATATGTACGAATATAGTTATTTATGTTAAAATGTAAGTTAAGTTTTAATATAAATGAAAATCATTCTGTATTTTAGCTTTTTTAATAAAAATTTTAACATGAAAAAAATCTTATCCGTTCTCCTTTTAATTTTAGTTTTTTCGAACGTACAAGCCCAAAAAGGCAAACAAAATTTGATTATTGGAACCTATACTAAAGGATGCGAAAGCAAAGGAATCTATGTCTATGATTTTGATGCTGAATCCGGAGATTTCCATTTTAAGAATAGCAGTGAGAATGTGGTGAATCCAAGTTATCTGACGGTTTCAAAGGACAATAAGTTTGTCTATGCTGTAAATGAAGACGGAAACGAAAGCGCGGTAAGTTCTTTTGGATTCAATCCGTCAAGCGGGCAATTGGATTTTATTAATAAGCAAAATTCAATAGGAGCTGATCCTTGCTATATCATTAATGATGATAAAAATGTCATTGTGGCCAATTATTCGGGTGGAAACATCAGCGTTTTTGGAAAAAATAATGACGGCAGTATTGCTCAAGCTAAGCAACTGGTACAGCAACATGCTCAAAACCAAGGGAAGTCACATACACATATGGTGTATTTTTCTCCAGATAAAAAGTATGTTTTGTCTAATAATTTAGGTAATGATAAAGTATATACATACAAATACAATCCAAATTCTGATAGCGAAGTTTTGAAAGTTTCTGACAGTATTTCGGTAAAATCTGGAAGTGGTCCAAGGCATCTTACTTTTAGCAAAGACGGTAAATATGTTTATTTGTTGCAAGAACTGGATGGTAGTTTAACTGTTTTTAGTTATGCCAAAGGGAAATTGACAAAAGTAGATGAAACGACCGTTATCGCTAAAGATTTCAAAGGCGTTATTGGTACAGCCGACATACACATTTCGCCTGACGGTAAATTTTTGTATGCAACTAATCGTGGAACGGCAAATGATATTTCTATTTTTAAAATTGCTAAAAACGGGAAATTGGAATTTAAAGGGCAAACCAGTACTTTAGGCAAAGGACCTCGTAATTTTGCGATTGATCCTAGCGGGAACTTCCTTTTGGTAGCCCATCAATATACAAACGATGTTATTATTTTTAAGCGTAATAAAACTACAGGAGCGATTACCGATACGGGTAAAAGAATTGCTTTGTGCGCACCGGTTTGTCTGGTTTTTGGAAAGTAGAAAAAGTGTTCAGTGTTCAGTTTTTCAGTATTCAGTTATTAACTGATCACTGAAAAACTAACCAATGCCAACTATTTGTTCTTGTCTTTCCTTTTCTTGTCTCTCGTCTTTAACATGTTACGATTGACTGATCCGTGTGTTTTTTTCTTGGTTACACCAGGTCCGCCCAAATTGACTTTTTTATTCTTCTTACTTTTCTCTTGAAAAGCTCCATCACCATCGAGTTTTTGTTTTTTCATTAAAAACTTAATGGGTTGACGGTCTTTTTCCGGCTCAATCAATTTCAATGAAATTTCAACTGTTTCGGGGAAAGGCTCGGCATTTAATTCCATATTCATCAATACCTCGACTTCGACTTTAAATTCTTCTTCGCGAGGCGCAATAAAACTGATAGCAGTACCCGTTGCATCTGCACGACCGGTTCTACCAATACGGTGCATATATAATTCAGGCATTTCGGGCATTTCAAAGTTAATTACGTGAGTAATATTTGAAATATCCAATCCTCTAGCCATAATATCAGTAGTAATCAGACCGCGAAGATTTCCTTCTTGAAATTCAGCCATCGTACTTAAACGGTAATTTTGCGATTTATTAGAGTGGATTACTCCAAATTGGCCTTCAAAATCCTCTTCGATTCGAACATGAAGCATATCTGAAATTTTCTTGTTATTTACAAAAACCAAAACACGACTCATGTCTTCGTTTGTTTCTAATAAGTGTTTTAACAGATTTACTTTGGTGTTGAAATTGGGAACATTATAGGTAATTTGTTTGATGTTTTCCAAAGGTGTGCCTGACGCAGAAAGCGTAACCTCTTCAGGATAATCAAAATAGTCATTCAAAATACCATCTACTTCATCAGTCATGGTTGCCGAAAATAAGATGTTCTGACGTTTTTTTGGCATCATAGCCAAAATAGCCGTCAACTGGGTACGGAAACCTAAATTCAACATTTCGTCAAATTCATCGATTACCAGTTTTTGCATTTCTTCAAAACGAATCACATTGTCTAAGGTCAAATCCATGATTCTTCCCGGTGTTCCTACCAGTATATCACAACCTTGATAAACGGTTGTTTTTTGGGTATTGATATTTACACCACCAAAAATTCCGATGGTTCTAACAGACATGTATTTAGTCAGTTTTTCTACTTCTTCTACCACTTGAACCACAAGTTCGCGAGTAGGGACTAGGATTACTATTTTTGGAGTATGTCCGGGAGTAAATTTATATAATTTTAATAAGGGTAATAAGTAGGCAAATGTTTTACCGGTTCCGGTTTGTGCAATTCCCATCATATCGCGACCAGACATTATTACAGAAAAAGTTTTTTCCTGAATAGGAGTTGGGGAAGTAAATCCTAAATCGTCAATTGCTTTTTGGACTGATTTTGGAAGATTTAATTGCTCGAAAGTGGTCATAAAACGTATATTTTTTGCAAAGATAGTCTTTTTGAAAGTAATGATTGATTTTCATTTTTAAAGGGTGCTTTTCATTGATGCTATTTGAATTTTAAATCCCAAGATAAACTCAGGGAATAAATCCAAAAATAGTTCCCAGGATCAAAGCTGATTTCCTGATGGGCAACATCAAATTGCGCACCCCAAGCATTTTTATTTTTAGCGGTGGTAAAATAATAGCCAATATTAAAACGCTGTGTTTTTAGGTTTATGATTTCGGCATCTGCGGTGTCAAATTTAAATTGATTTATTTCCGGAGAAACTCCCATGCTATAGCCAAAACTTATATAATTTTCAGCATTAGAGCGGTATTTTCGGTAATTTAAGGCCGCTGATGTGCTTGTTCCTCCATCGCCGGGAGTAAAGTAAGGGCGAATGGACCAGTAACTATTTCCGGTGTACCAACCCAATGCTCCAGTATAGATATTGGTGGTACTGCTGTATTTTAAAGTTCGGAAACCAAGGGAAACCTCTAAGCTGTGCGGTAAAGATTTGTATAGCTCAGCGCCGTATCTAATATCGGGGAAAAGAAAAGTATTTGCTAAACCTAAATTTAGGTAAGCATATAAACCTTTGGTAATTTTAGGATATAAATCGACTTCAAACTGAGCTCCATTTTCATTAAATCGTCTGCTTAAATTCACTTTCCCAATAATACTTCCATATTTTGTGAGTCGGCTTAGTTTAAGCGTATGGTATTGCATAGGATCAAAAACTTTTGAATAGACATCCACACTCGATTTTATGCCGAAGGAGTTGTTTCTTAGCCCTTGATCCAAGCTGATTTTATAGTCTTGGGCTTTTTGATCTTCTGGGTTTTTGTCTAAGACGGCTTGAATTGTACTTAAAGCATCCAAAGGATTGTTTGTGTTTTCTTGGGCAGTTGCTTTAACGTATAATAGTTCCGGATCTTCCGGGAAAATTTTCAATGCCTGAGAGGTCATTTCGATTGCAATATAAGGTTTGTCAGCCCATATTTCATTTTTAATGGCAGCTATCCAAGTGCTTTTTCTTTGGGAATCTTTGTCTAAAATTGATTTGAATTCTTTTTGGGCTTTTTTATAATCCGCATCCCAAGAATAGGTTGTGGCCAAAAATTCTCGAATATCATGATAATCGGGATATTTGGTTAAAATATGGGATAAGGTATCTTGTGCCTGCTTGCGTTGTTGATTGAAAGCCAGTTTGCGAGCGGTTTCAAATGAAGCGTCTGGATCGCCATTGTATTTGTTTTCTTGGCCATAGATTTGGAAAACCATTGCGAAGCAAAGCAAAAATGGTAGTTGAACTATTTTTTTGAATATCATTTTACAAAGGTTTTTTTAATATTAACAAATTGTTTTTCTGTAGGATGGTTTTTTATGAGACTGTCAATTACTTTATTGGCCAATGTAAGCTTATTGGTTCGGTTGTATGCTTGCGCCAGTTTAACTCCTAATTCGGGTGTATCGACTTTATTTTTCAGTCCTTTTTTGGCTATCAAAATTCCTTTTGTATCTTGATCTGTCCACCAATATAAATCCATTAAAGCAAGGTAGCTATCGTTGTAATAAGGCGTTCTTTTGACTACTTCGAGTAATTCAGTTTCTGCTTTGGAGTAGTTTTTATCCCAAGCTAAGGTTCGTCCTTTTAAAGTTCTTACATCGGCATAATTAGGAAATTCATTCAAAATATAGTTACATAGTAATCTGGCTTTGTCTCGTTCTTTGTTGAAAGCAAAGTCACGAGCAAGAAAAAATATCTCATCATAGTTTAAGCCTTTGGTTAATTTTTTGATTGTTGCAAGATCTTCTTTAGAGAATTCAAAAGCGGGTTTAGTGTAAATATTAATAGCATTCGGGATGATTTTGTTTTTTTGTGTCAGATAGGCATTTAGTCTTTTAGCCTCATTTAGCGTATCAGCCATGGCTTTCAATAGTACTTTGTCATTGACTTTTGCCAGGTCAAAATTTTCGTTTATTTTGAATAAATCGCCATTAGAATACAAATAGTCTTTGTAAATCAGTTCATCAATACTTCCTTTATTTTGCATAATAGGGATTTTGTGAATGTTCCTGAATTTCTGAACAGTGTCTAAACCGGAACTCATCCAAGTCGTTTTTTCCATTTTGTTCATCGTGTAATTATTCATTAAAAATGAAAGCAAACTTGGGGTTATATCCCAATGGGAAGAAACGGATTTGAAAGATTGCGGTTTTTTCAACAAAGGGCTGTAAATATACAACGGAACGTGAAAGCGGCATAATTTATCTTTTTGGGCAATAGGTATTAGCCTGTGATCGCCGGTAATTACAAAAATAGTATTTTGGAATTCAGGCCTTTTCGAATAGGACTCAATGAAATTTTTGATAGAATTATCAGTGTATAACAGGCAAGCAAATATGTCCTTATAAGTATTGACCTCTGATTTTGACATCTCAAGTGTTCTATTCGAATTAATAATCTTGTCCACTTTTTTAAGATACTCCTTTTTTGAAGGAAAATCAAAAGGTTCGTGGTTAGTCAGTGTCATGATAACATCGAGGCGAGGAAGTTTTTTTGAATCTAATTCGCTAAGTGTTTTTTTGAAGATTTCATCATCTGGATAGCCCCAAGAAAAACCACCCGAGTTTTCTTTGGTTTTAACATAACCAGGACCAAATTTATTTACGTCTATCACATTCTCGATACCGTTGTATTCAAGGAAATTTATTTTTCGGTCAAAACTGGATTCGTCTCCGCAATAAAAAGAGGTAGTATAGTCATTGGCTTTTAAAATACTGACAAGAGAAATATGTGAAGGAAGCGGATTCATTTCCAGAAAACCTTTCTCACCATAAGGCAATGACCCCAATATAGAAGGCAATGCGCCAAAAGTTCGACCCGCATTACTGACAAAGTTTTCCCAATACAATGATTTTGGAATTAAAGAATCCAGATAAGGTGTAAAACCCCGATATTCATTTTTTCCAATGAACTCAGCGCCTAATCCTTCTACGATAATCATCACTATATTTGGTTTCTCTTCTTTAATTTCAAAAAATGGAGCTAATACATCAGGCGAAGCATTAAAGGATTGAACCAAAGGATATTCTTTTTTATAGAACAAATCGGCCGCAGTAAATGCATTTTTATCCGATTGAAATCGGATGATATCTGTAGTAAAAAAAGACAGTTTGTTTTGATAACTGGAATCGGAAACTTCGGGTGTCCAATATTTGAAACCGCCAAAGAGTAGCATAAAAACAGTTGAAAATGCATAGATCGTATTTGGATTAGCATATTTAACCAAAAGATTATTAATACCTAGAAATAGAAGAGGAAAAACAACAAATGGAAAGAAATAAAGGTAGGAGAGCGATTCAGATGCTGTCACGGTAGTGTACATATCATCGACAGAATAGCCCAGAATATCTGCGCCCAGATTTACCAGAGTGGTAAGGTTGTATTTGACCAAGGCAAATTGCCCTATAACTAATATAGAAAACAGGATTTTAATTGCAGTTACACTCCATGGTTTTCTTAGGAAATAAAAGCCAATGTATATCGGATAAAACAGCAGTCCAATGAACAATGCTGTTCCAAAATCATTAAGTAATTTATAGGACAGGCTTGTGATTAAATCTGGAAAGTGTATTCCGCTGCTTGCTTTGCTGTATATTTCAAAAATACTCAGAGACCAAAATGTCAATAGTAAGGAAAGGGTTAAGTAAAGATGAGGGAAAGAGTTTTTTAATAGAAGTTTAATCTTCATATTTTGACTGTTATATTTTTATTTTGGAAATTGAATCATTTGACATCCCTTTTCGAGTCATTTCTCCCCATTTTATTTTCTTGTTAAAATAGTAATCGAAGTTACCTTTAAGAGCTGCATATACAATAAATGGATGATTCGTAAAAGGCTCTAGGAAGGCTGTCATAATTAATCGAATGCCAATCCCTTTTTTCTTGTATTGATGATACGTGAGCTCTTCAGTAATAATAGTGATAATGGAGAACATTACTGTAAATAAGTAACACAAAAGAATGAATGCAATGGCATAATCCCATTTGATGTTGTTATTAATCAAAAGAAATAAGAAATAGAATATTCCCAGAACTTCGATTATGGGAGCGAGTCTTTCGTATATTAACCAGTAAGGGTAACTAATCATTCCCAAAGTATTGTATTTCCTATTGAACCCTATTTTTCGATGCTTTTTTAAGGTCTCAATCGTTCCTCTGGTCCATCGGTTTCTTTGCGAAATGAATATTTTATAACTGTCCGGAGCTTCTGTCCAGCAAAGCGGATCCGGTATATAAGCCACTTTGTATTTTATTTTTTGCTCTTCCATATGTCTTCTCATTCTTACGATGATTTCCATATCTTCCCCAACGGTTTTGGTATCATAACCGCCAACTTCAATCGCTATTTTTTTATCGAATAAACCAAAGGCACCCGAAATAACCAATAAACCATTAAGTTTACTCCAAGCCATTCTTCCTAGCAGAAAAGCTCTTAGGTATTCTAAAATTTGTCCTCTTACAATTAAGTTTCTCGGCAGATTAATATCCAGTAATTTTCCGTCTTTGATGACGCAGGAATTAGCAATACGAATAACACCACCAGCGGCAATTACTTTAGAATCGGTGCTTTCCAAAAATGGTTTAACCATCTTTTGCAATGCATCCTCCAGTAATAAACAATCGACGTCAATACAAGCAACATACTTATTTGGACTGATGTTTAGTCCCATGTTTAAAGCGTCTGCTTTTCCACCATTCTCTTTGTCTACCACAACTAATTTTTCAAAAGCAGGATTGGTTGATTTAAAAACGCCTGCTCTCAGTGGTTTTGTTGGAATTTGGTCGTTAATAAGATATTCAACCCTAACCAGATCATAAGCTTTTATGAGTTTTTCAAGGCTGTCATCTTTACTTCCGTCGTTTACTATGATTACATCGTAGTTGACATAATGATTGGACAATAAGGAACGCACATTTTCAACAATATTTAAGGTTTCATTATAGGCCGGGGCAATAATTGAAACAGAGGGAGAAATAGACGATGACAGTATTTCTTTGTAATTTACAAAGCTGTTTTTCTTCATATAATCTACTGTTTCAAATGCAGAGATTATTGCTAATATGATATAGGATACTATTGCCGTAAATGAAAATCCAAAAAATAAGTATTGAATTAGATCTGTTATCATTTGAATTGCGTTATAGTTGTAGTTAGCTGGCTTTGATTAAGTCAGTGTTTTCAGTAGCTTCTTTTTCGGATGCGATTATTTTGAAAGGATTTGGCTTTTTGATTTCAATTGCTTTCACGATTTTTATTGCTGAGACTCTGATGTCAAAATTTACATGATTCATAAAGGGTATAAAGAATTCTTCATCATTGGCTTCATGCATGTTTTCCATCATTTTAAAAAAAGCAATTTGTTCGTCAAGGCTCAGTTGATCAAAATTATTCTTCAAAACAGGAACCGCTTCAATAACGCCCATATGGGACAAGACGTCAATGGCTTCAATTCTCATTTCTTTATCAGGATGATTTAGAAGGCTTATAATGGCATCTTTGGCTTCAAATTGATTGTATATTTTTGCCAGTTTCAAAGCAAAAATGGCAACGGAATCATTTGAGGAATTTAACCAGTTTGTTATATCCGGAATCTCTTGGTCATCAAATTTTTGAAGAATTTCTAACAATTGAATTTGATCCCATTCAGACAAAGGAGTGGTTAAAACATTTAAAAAATCAAGACCTTCAAAATGGAATAATTTGACTAAATACATTTGTATTTCCTTTCGAACTTCTCTTTTAGGATGATTTATCAGCTGAATAATCTGGTCATGGACTTCTTTAATCTCAAATTGTGTCAGCTCATTTATCGCCCTTGCTACCACATTCCATTTTTTATGTTTCAACTTGGAAGAAGCTGAGTTCATAATTTCGGTTTGATAATAAAGTCTTTGAATAGCATCTGCCGTTTCACCCGAAATTTCATTTCGTAACTTCAATAAAGTCGTAATGATAAGTTTCCTTTTCAACCTATTTGTAGCACATTTTTTGAAATAGGTAACAATTTGTTGTTGTTCAACACTGATTTCGTTGTCTTCATTGCCAGAATACAAATACTCTATCAAATCTGATTCATATTTTTTTTGGTAGACTTTCTGGATTCTTTCTTTGGTTCTTAGTCTTGATCTTGAGTGTTTTAAATAAAGGATCAAGCTACTTATTATAAGGGTCAAAGTAGTAATCAAAGCCCATAGCAATTGAATAACTTCGGGTGCGTTTTTAAGATAGTCAACAATATTTTGATATAGGTTTACCATAATTTGCTAAACTTAGTTTTCTATTGTAATAATCTTTTAATTCGGATAATTAATTCGTTTGGACTAAATGGTTTGGCCATGAAATCAGTGGCACCAAGATTAAAAGCATTGAGAACCATTTCCTCCTGACCTGCAGATGAGAAAACAATAACAGGGGTTATAAGGTCCAGTTTGTTTCTTACATGACTGATTATTTCCAAACCGCTGACAAAAGGCATCATGACATCAGTGAGAATAATTTCGGGTTTTTGTTGCTCAATTATTTCTATGGCTTCTTTACCGTTTTCTGCAATAAAAAGGTTGTATCCGGCCTTTTCTAATTTGAATTTTAGCAATAATGAGAGTATTGAATTGTCTTCTGCTAAAAGTATTTTTTTAGATTCACTCATTTTTGTACTTTTTAAATTGTGGTATTAATTTTAAATAGTTGGGATATTGTTATTTAATATTTTAATTCAAATAATTAGACAATCAAATTTAGTCAAATTTTTATTATAAAGCCGATAAAAGGCAAAAAACATCGATAAAAAGCATTTATTGTTTGATTTGTAATACAATATTTACGCTAAATCCTTAGTTCTGATGTTGTGAGACTTCTTTTGTATTAATGATACAAAATCTGGTGGATCTAAAGTTTAGAAGGTTGCTTTTTTGATAGAATTAAAAACCTTCAAAAACACCTAATCCAAATAAAGCAAAATCATATTTGGCCGGATCTTTTGGGTCTAATTTTCGAAGTTGTGCATCCAGTTCGGCAAGTGCTTTTGCATCATTTTGTTTTCGGGATAACAAGCCCAGTTTTCGGGCTACATTTCCTGAATGTACATCAAGCGGACAGGATAAGGCAGCAGGAGAAATCGTTTTCCATATCCCTAAGTCAACGCCTTTGTTGTCTTGGCGCACCATCCATCTTAAAAACATATTGATTCTTTTTGCAGCCGAATTGTTCATGGGATCCGAAACGTGCTTTTGCGTGCGGTAGTGATGCGGAATTTCAAAGAAAACTTTTTTGAATTCCGAAATGCTTTTTTGTAATGATTCCGGTTCTTGGTTTTTTGAATAGACGCTTTCTAAACCATTGTGGTTTTGGTAAATATTCTTTAAACTTTGAATAAAAAAGCTGAGGTCTTGTGCGTTAAAAGTGCGATGAACAAAGCTATCCAATCGCTCTAAATCAGATGGAGTATGCGACATCACAAAATCATAAGGCGTGTTACCCATCAAATCCATCATCCGATGCGAATTTTTTATAATCATTTTACGATTGCCCCAAGCAATAGTGGCACTCAAAAATCCAGCAATTTCTATGTCTTCTTTTTGAGAAAAGAGATGGGGAATTTGCACAGGATCACTATCAATGAAATCCAGCGTATTGTATTGAATGAATTTTTCGTCAAGAAAGTCTTTGAGTTCTAACTTTGTCATTGTATTTGAAAACGGATTATTGGCTACTAATTTGTCCGTCAACCATAACTAATTTACGATCAGCCATATTGGCCAATTCATCATTATGAGTAACAATTACAAAGGTTTGACCTAATTCGTCTCTTAGTTTGAAGAATAATTGATGTAAGTTTTCGGCTGAGGTAGTATCCAGGTTTCCAGATGGTTCGTCAGCAAAAATGATTGCAGGTTTGTTGATTAAGGCTCTTGCAACCGCTACGCGTTGTTGTTCTCCTCCCGAAAGGGCATGAGGTTTATGGTCCATTCGATGGGAAAGCCCCAGATAAGTCAATAATTTTTTGGCTTCTGTTTCGGTTTCTTTTTTAGATTTATTGGCGATGAAAGCGGGAATACAAACATTCTCTAGCGCTGTAAATTCAGGTAATAATTGATGAAACTGGAAGATAAAACCTAAATTCAAATTTCTGAATTTGGATAAAGTTTTGTCGTTCATGTTCAAAATGTCTTCGTCATTGATACGCAATTCGATTCCATTTTCGACAGTGGGTTTGTCCAAAGTTCCTAAAATTTGTAAAAGAGTGGTTTTTCCTGCTCCCGAAGCTCCTACAATTGAGACAATTTCTCCTTTTTTAATATGCAAATCCACGCCTTTCAATACATGAAGTTGATCGTAGAATTTATGTAAATTTTTGGCTTCTATCATTTTGAAATTGTTTGCACAAAGAAACAAAGATTTTGATGATTATTGGAATAATTTTCAAAAGCCAAATTATAAATTTTAGTTAACAAAAAAGGCTCGGGTTTATTTAATAGACTAAATTTGATAGATTGTTTGTAAAGAGATTTAGAATTGCATTGGAAAAACTTTTCTTTTGATACCGATTAAAAATTAAAAACCAATAAAATGAATAAACAGGGAGAAATGGAAATATCCACATTTGCCGGAGGCTGTTTTTGGTGTACCGAAGCCGTTTTTTTAGAACTAAAAGGAGTAGAAAGTGTGGTTTCGGGCTATACAGGCGGAAAAACGGCAAATCCTACTTACAAGGAAATATGCAATGGAGATACGGGGCATGCAGAGGCGATTCAGATTAGTTTTAATCCAAATGAAATTTCTTTTGGGGAATTGCTTGAAATATTTTTTGCAACCCACGATCCTACAACCTTAAATAGACAAGGGAACGATGTGGGTATGCAATATCGAAGTGAAATTTTTTACCACAATGAGGATCAAAAAGAAATTTCCGAGAGTTATATTGAACTATTGACTCAAGAAAATACATTTGGCAAGCCTATTGTAACTAGAATTTCGCCGGCAACGTTATTTTATCCAGCCGAAGATTACCATCAAAATTATTACAATCAGCATCAAGAACAGGGTTATTGTAGTTATATCATTACACCAAAAATTGAAAAATTAAAAAAAGTGTACAAGGATAAGCTTAAGAAATAAAAGATCATTAGGATTTGTTAAATCAGTATAGAGTAAAACAAATGAAAGAAGAACTGGAAATTGAAACTGTTTCGGAACTAAAAAAGGATAAAACCAAAAAGCTACTTTTTGGACTGCTTTTTGACGCAATCGGGATGCTGTCTTTTACGATTCCTTTTGTTGGTGAATTTTCGGATGTCGTTTGGGCTCCCATTGCGGGATTTTTGATGACCAGAATGTATCGGGGTAGCGTAGGTAAAATAGCTGGAGTTTTAACTTTTGTTGAAGAAATAATTCCATTTACGGACGTGATTCCTTCTTTTACCTTGACTTGGATGTACACCTATTGGATCAAAAACAAAAACGCCCAATAATCGAGGCGTTTTTTTATTCTTTGAAGAGAAATCCCAGTCCCATTCGTTTCAACATCTTTTTTTCGAATGCCCAAAAGAAGGTAAATTGCCCAAAAAGAAAACCAAATAGAACTAAAAGCACTTGGTATATTGGGAAAATTAGAAGTAATCTGACTGGAGTAAACCAAAAATTCAAGTCTTCGCTGGTGATTCCTAACCAAAGACAGAAAGGTTTAGATAACCAGGCTGAAGTAGAGCCAGTAATGGCAAAAACGATAAATATGATTGTAAGCTGAAAGTTGGATTCAATTCCCCAACGTTTTTTTAATTTCTCCATCTTTATTTGCAATGCAATGACCGCAAAGATAGTAAGATTATCTTAGGGGAACATGACCAAATAATTTTTGTCGGTAGGTATTTTGGAAATAAACCAAGTAATTGTAAATTAAATAATTTACCTCATAACCATAATTGATAGTAGGGTCATAATTAATGGTCATTTCATAGAGGTTGGGATTGTATCTGAAAGGTTGGGCAACACGGCTGTTCCATTCACTAATCCACAATTGGTTTTTGTTTTCTAAATAGGATTGGGAATAATAGTTTCTAGGCATTGCTGTAGAAGCAAGCCAAGAGCTGAATCCTGGATCAATGATAATAACTTCATATTCGAGTTCCTCATTGGCAATCCTAACGGTATCATTTTTAGTGCCTGTTGGTTTTTGTTTCTTCACCATAGTCGATTTGGAACTGGTGCAACCAATGAGTACACAAAAAATAATTGCTATAATGTAAAGGCTATTTTTCATGATATTTGAAAATAATGTGGAGTATAAATTTACGAAAATAAATAGTCTGTTGTTAGGGGTTTATATAAAAAAGGTCATTTCCTCTAATAGTGAAATGACCTTTTTTTATATAAATGTTTTAGTGTTGTTATTTTCCGAAAAGTTTTGAAAACAGGCCTCCTAAACCTCCGCTGTTTTTTGTTACGGCACTCATTGCATCGCTGAGGTCTACTTTTCCGTCTGCATTTTGATCTAGACCCAATTGTCCTCCATATTTTGAAATAGCGTCCATGATGGATGAATTTTGGGCACCTTCTCCAGAAATAGCATTTATCAAATCTGAAATCTGAAAACTAGAGTCATTAGTGTCTTTGGCTTTGCCAACCAAGGAACCTAAAATTTGAGGAATCATACCACCCGCTACGCCTGAAGCGGTATCGTTACTCAAGTTGAATTTATCGCTCAAAGTTCCTGTTAGTTGTTCCGAGAGTTTTTGAACAACAGGATTTGAGCTGTCTAGATTCGTATTGCCTTGAAATAATCCGGCAAGTTGATCGATGCCTCCATCTGAAGCAATTTGTTGTAAACCAGAAATAATCGAACTACTTGCTTCGTTTATTACTGCTTCATTCTGATCATTTGGAATCGCATCGTTTTTTACAACGGCTTCATTTCCAAATTGCTGTGCTAACTGAGTCAATTGTTCAAACATTTGATTTTTATTTAGATTAGAAATCAAATTTAATTAAAAAAAGCTTGCTAAGTTGGAATTAATTAGTTTTTAGCAATCATTTAATGTTTTGATAATTAAGGTAGTAAATTGATAATTTGTTGGGCTAGCTCAATGCCAATCCTGTCTTGCGATTCAAGGGTTGCAGCCCCAATATGCGGCGTTAATGAAATTTTCGGGTTCATCAAAATGGTTATTTCTGGTGTGGGTTCATTTTCATAAACGTCTAATCCTGCAAATAATACTTTTCCGCTGTCTAAGGCTGCTACCAATGCTACCTCGTCAAGCGCACTACCGCGAGCACAGTTTACAATTCCTACACCTTCTTTCATTATTGCAAATTCTTTTTCACCTATGATGTAGTTTTTTTGAGTAGGAACATGCAAGCTGATAAAATCAGCTTCTTGTAATAAAGATTCCAAAGATTGTGTTACAATTGTAAATGATACAGTTTGACCGTCAAAAAACGAAAGGCTGATTGTAGCGTTTTCGACTGAGATATCGGTTGCAATAACTTTCATTCCTAAGCCCAAAGCCATTTTTGCAGTAGCTTGACCATTACGGCCTAAGCCAATAATACCAAGTGTTTTTCCTCTCAATTCAATTCCGTTGGAGTATGCTTTTTTCAAACCATTAAAATTGGTATCTCCTTCTAAAGGCATGTTTCTGTTTGAATCATGCAAGAAGCGAATACCTGAAAACAGATGAGCAAATACTAATTCAGCCACAGATTCTGATGAAGCCGCAGGGGTATTAATTACTTGAATTCCTTTGCTTTTAGCATAGTCTACATCAATATTGTCCATACCGGCACCACCACGACCAATTATTTTTAAACTTGGACAGGCATCAATAATATCTTTACGGACTTTGGTAGCACTTCGTACCAAAAGTACGCTGATATCATTTTGATTCACAAAATTAGCCACTTGTTCCTAGGCTACTTTTGTGGTGATAACTTCAAATCCTTCTTTTTCTAAAGCAAGAATTCCGCTTTTAGAAATACCGTCATTAGCTAATACTTTCATTTGTTTTTGGCTTAAAAAGACCGCTAGTCCCCAATGGAGACTAGTAGCTTTGTATTTTGATTTTAGTACTATTTTAGGGCTGTTTCTTTTGTGAAACTTTTAAACTTTTGATTCCAATGCCTTCATTACATCAACTAGTACCTGAACGCTTTCCAGAGGAAGGGCGTTGTACATCGAAGCTCTATAGCCACCTACTGAGCGGTGTCCTGATAAGCCCGAAATGCCAGCTTCGGACCACATAGCATCAAAAATAGGGGTATGCGCTTCATTATGCAATAAAAAAGTCACATTCATAGTAGAGCGGTCTTCGGCTACGGCTGACCCTTTGAATAATGGATTTCGGTCAATTTCAGCATAAAGCAAGGCGGCCTTGGCATTGTTTAACTTTTCAATTGCTGCAATTCCTCCCAATTTTTTTAACCATTGTAAGGTCAATAGTGAGCCATAAATAGGGAAAACCGGAGGGGTATTGTACATACTCTCGGCTTTAATATGTTTTTCATAATCCAGCATACTTGGAATTGTTCTGCCTGTTTTTCCCAGAACTTCTTCTTTGATAACAACTAGAGTGGTACCAGCGGGACCCATGTTTTTTTGAGCACCGGCATAAATAATGTCAAATTTAGAAAAATCTAAAGTTCTTGAGAAAATATCAGAACTCATATCGCAAACCAATGGAATGTCCACTGAAGGAAATTCCTTCATTTGGGTACCAAAGATCGTATTGTTAGAAGTACAATGGAAATAATCGGCATCTGCAGGTATGCTGTATCCTTTTGGTATATAATTGTAATTTTTGTCTTTTGAAGAAGCGACAACCACTGTTTCTCCAAAGATTTTAGCTTCTTTGATAGCGCCACTCGCCCAGGTTCCTGTGTCAAGATAAGCGGCTTTTCCGTTTTCTTTCATTAAATTGTAAGGAATCATCAAGAATTCTAAACTGGCTCCTCCTGAAAGAAATAGGGCTTTGTATCCTTTGCCTTCCAACCCCAATAATTCGATTACCAATGCTCTTGCTTCTTCTATAACGGCAACAAAATCATCGCTTCGGTGTGAAATCTCCAAAAGAGATAAACCAGAATTATTAAAATTTAAAATGGCTTGAGCTGATTTTTCAAAAACTTCTTGTGGTAAAATGCAAGGTCCTGCGCTGTAGTTGTGTTTTTTCATGGTGTAGTTAAGGTCCAAAAGTTAAAATGCAAATTTCGGGAATTACGACTTTAAAAGGGGAAATAAAAAGAAAATAATTAAAGCTCTTTTGTTTATATTGTTAACAAAAACGATATCGTATCGATGTTATCTGCATAATCCCATAATTTAGGATTTTGGGTTTGTCCAAAATCAACACTATTGTCTATTAAACCAGCACTTACGATACATTGAATCTGTTCTTTTTCCGTTTGTAATCGGTTTTGTATGTCTTCTATGTTTTCATAAAACTCATAAAAAACACTCGAAATAGGAGAGGCGTGACTTTTATCTTCTTTAATGGTCAAAAAACCATTGTCCAATAGTTTGAAATTGCTCATTAAGAAAACGGCTTTATTGTAGTCGTAATTATTGGCATATTTTTCATAATGAATGACGTCTTGGTATTCAAAAATCGCTTCAAAAAAGGCGTCAAAAGAATATCCTTTTGGTACAAACAATTTAGATACATTGCGACATCCCAAACCAAAATACCTAAAAATGTCTTCGCCCAAAGCTACAAGCTGCTCCTTGGTTTCTTTTCCGTTTAAAACAGCGACAGAGTTTCTACTCTTTCTAATTATCGAAGGTTTCTCTTTGAAATAATATTCAAAATAACGGGCCGTATTATTGCTTCCCGTTGCGATTACGGCGTCAAAATTTTCTAATTTTCCTTCAACAAAAGTTATTTTGCCAGCCAATTCGGGTGTTATGGCGATGATGTATTTGGCTAAAAAAGGCAGTAAATGTTGGTCGTTTGACGATGTTTTTACCATTACGTTATGCCCTGTAATCAAGACAGAGAGGAAATCATGAAAACCTACCAAAGGAATATTTCCTGCTAGTATCAGAGCGATGTTTTTTGGTTGTATTTTTTCTAAATCGTAAGCGGCAAGCCATTGATTCAGATTTTCTTCTGTTAAGGCCGTAGCCCAAGATTGAATCGAGAAATAAACTTGTTCTGGCGTGTACCAACCGTTATGGGACTGGGATAAATTTATTAATTGGATAAAATCTTCAAAAAATAAATCGTTTTGTAAAACATCGGGTCTTTTTATGCTATTATTTTCAGAAAATTGACTTAAAAATTTTCCTAATTCAACAAAAACACTTTTTTTTGTTTCTAATGTCATAATGTTTGCTTATAAAAAGTTTTGATTGTAATTTTGCACAAAAATAAGCTATATTAAGTTATAAGTCAAAGGAGAAAAGATTGTTAGACGGTTTTTATTCTTCGCCCATAATTTTAACCCCTAATTAATAGAAAGAATGGCAATCATAATAACAGACGAATGTATCAATTGTGGCGCTTGTGAGCCAGAGTGCCCAAATACTGCAATATATGAAGGTGCAGACGACTGGAGATATAAAGACGGTACAAAACTAAGCGGAAAAGTAATTTTACCTGATGGTAGCGAAGTGGATGCTGAAGCGGCTCAAACTCCTATCTCAGATGATATTTATTATATTGTTCCTGGAAAATGTACAGAGTGTAAAGGTTTTCATGATGAGCCACAATGTGCGGCAGTTTGTCCTGTTGACTGTTGTATCCCAGATGATAATCACGTAGAAAGCGAAGAAACCTTGTTGAACAGGCAATCGTTTTTACATAACGAATAAATATATTTTTTCATTATATAATTAAAAAAGGCTGTCAAGAAATTAATTTTCTTGACAGCCTTTTTTAATTGGTTTAAGCGCTTAGAAATTAAATCCAAGTCTTGCATAATAGTAAGCTCCACTGAATCCCATTTGAACGGCATCCCAGTAACCACCAGCCTCGGTGTTGCCTTGCTCGTCTTGTTTGTCAGGATAAATGTTAAAAAGGTTATTGCTACCAACGCTCAGCTTTAAGTTTTTGGATAATTTATAACCTAAGGTTAAATCGGTAACAGTTTTTGCGTTGTAAACATCATCTTCATCAGCATAATCTACTAAGACAACTTTGCTGAAATGCGTAAAAGCTAAACCTGCATCAAATTTATTTTTAGAATAATTAAGATTCAAACCAAATTTGCTTTTAGGGGCTGAAGCCAATAAAAAGGCTTTTTCGCGTTTTCCAAAGAAAGTGCCTTCGTCCAGATTTTTGTTTTTTACATTGTCAATTTTCATGTCATTGATATTTCCAACTAGTGTAGCTCCGAATTTTGAATCACCAAATGATTTTTTCCAGGCAAAAACCATGTCTAAACCTGCGGTTCTGGTATCTACACCATTGGTAAAAAATTGTGCTTCCGAAACTCCAATATTTAATGTACTGGCATCAAAATATCCGGTCAGTACAATTCTGTCTTTAACTTTGATGTAATAACCGTCAACCGTAGCGGTGAAATCGCCAAAAGAAGAAGTAAATCCTAAAGAAGCATTAACTGCTTTTTCTTCGTTTAGTTTTTGAATGCCAAAGGCTTTTGTTACCGGGCTGTTATTTGGAGAAAGAATAACTTCTACAGCTCCGCCAGCATTGAAGTTAGTAAAACGTAAATTATAGTAAATTTGTGCCAAGGAAGGAGCTCTAAATCCCGTACTTATGGAACCTCTGAAATTGATGTTTTTGGTAGCTTTCAATCGGGCAGCTAGTTTTCCGTTAAGGGTACTTCCAAAATCGCTGTAATTCTCAAATCGTACGGCTGTACTTACAAGAAAGCTGTCGGTTACGTCAAATTCGGCATCAGTATAAAGGGATAAGTTAGTACGACTTTTGTCTACTTCATTAGCTGGACTGTAACCAGGGAAACCTTGAGAGCCTCCGGGTCTTGATAGAACTGCTGGAGAATCCGGATCGCTAGGATCATAATCAGGATTAGGAATGGTAGGAGCAGATTGATTTGCTGGATCTGTAATAGGGCGTCCGTTAGTGTCATAAGTAGTATAAGAACCTTCTTCACCAGCAAAAATCTCAAATTTTTCCGTACGGAATTCAGCTCCAAAAGCAAGATTCATTCCGTTTAACACCGAGCTATAATTTTTTGAAAAATCAAAATTCATCGTATTTTGACTTAAGCTGTGTCCTCCGGCATCAAATTCTAAAGGAGAAGCTGCTTCTAATGAGGCGTTGATGGTTCCTTTAATAAAATAATGGAAAAGGTTTTTTCCATAAGTATTGCTAATGTCAATTTTCCAGCCACTTGCTGTTTCAGTTCTGAAACCTGCAGCAAGAGAATTGTCAAGAATATTTGAAGTAATTCTAGGTGTATATCCACCTGGGTAAATAGATTCAACTACTCTTTCTCCGCCATTTCTGGTAAAAGCATAGGCATCAGTGTCTCTGTAATTTCTTCCTCCAAAGGCGTAGAACTGGGTTTTGTCAGAAACAGGAATCGCCATGTTTCCAAAAAAGTTGAAACCTTGTATTTCGGCCTCTCCAAATCCTTTTCTAAAGTCATATCCGGGACGCAAGGTTTTGTTTTTGTTTAAATATTCTGCGGTGAAATTAGCAAAACCTCCTTTTTCTCCAAGGGCGACACCATAATTTGCAGCTATTTTTAGAGATCCACCATCAAAATTTTGATTTTTCCCAAATGAATTTCCATTGCCGTTTTTGTCTAAACGATATCCGTCTGTGTTTGCGGTACCAGAAAGAAAATCTCCTTTTGCATTGGTGTTGAATGCTCCATAAGTTATAGAACCAGTTAGTTCGTCTACATTGTCGTTAAGGACAATATTAATTACCCCCGCAATGGCATCAGAGCCATATTGAGCAGCGGCACCATCTCTCAGGATTTCTATTCTTTTAATTGAAGAGGCCGGAATGGCATTTAAATCCGTTCCTGTGTTTCCACGACCACGAGTTCCAAATATGTTGATGAGTGAGGATTGATGTCTTCTTTTTCCGTTAATCAAGACAAGTGTTTGGTCAGGACCTAAACCTCTTAATGAGGCTGGATCTACGTGGTCAGCACCATCCGATCCGGATTGCTTATTGGCATTAAAAGAGGGGGCAACATATTGTAATAATTCATTGATTTCTAATTTTCCGCTTTGTGTAGTAACATCTCTAACGTTGATTACATCTATAGGAACTGCTGAGTTTACAACGGTTCTTTTGGTATTCCTAGAGCCTACAACTTGAATTTCTTTCAGTTCTTGGCCTCCTTCAGGGGATAATACTATGTCTGTTTTGGAATTTAAGGCTAGTTTTTCTACAGTTGTAAAGCCTACGTAGCTAAAAACCAATGTTGCACCTTCTTTGACATTTATTCTATAGGTTCCATTTGAATCCGAGGAAACACCATTTGAAGTTCCTTTTTCTACAATATTAACTCCTGGTAATATTGTGCCAGTGTTGTCTTTTACTAGTCCGGAGATTTCTTTTTGGGCGAAAAGAAAACTTGCATTAAGGAATAGGAACAATAAAGCAATTTTTTTCATAATTAATGGAATTTTGAGTTTGGTTTTTTGGATAGCTAATCAGTTGCAATATATAATTTTTTTTAACAAAATATTAAGATAACTATGTTTTTTTAACATAAATAATTAAAGAAATATTAATATAAAGATTTCTGAAATCTAGGATGTATTAAATGTTATATTTGCAAAAAAAATATACAGATCTATTTTATAGAATAGCGGTAAATGCTATTTGTGAAGATATATTTTAAAATTGTCATGCTTCTATCGTAAAAACAAGGAAGAATGGCTAGAATCTATTCCATTAAAAAATAAATAGTAACTACATATGAAAGCAGGAATTGTAGGATTGCCAAATGTTGGAAAATCAACATTATTTAATTGTTTATCAAATGCAAAAGCACAAAGTGCTAATTTCCCTTTTTGTACAATTGAGCCAAATATAGGTGTTGTAAACGTTCCGGATCCAAGAATTGAAAAATTAGAAGAATTGGTTAAGCCAGAGCGTGTTCAAATGGCAACTGTTGATATAGTTGATATTGCCGGCTTAGTAAAAGGAGCCAGTAAGGGAGAAGGTCTTGGAAATCAGTTTTTAGGAAACATTAGAGAGTGTAATGCTATTATTCATGTATTGCGTTGTTTTGATAACGATAATATTGTCCATGTTGATGGAAATGTAAATCCTATTCGTGACAAAGAAACGATTGATATTGAGTTGCAATTGAAAGATTTAGATACAGTTGAAAAACGTTTAGAAAAAGTAAACCGCGCCGCTAAAACCGGAAATAAAGAAGCACAAACTGAAAAGGCACTTTTGGATCGAATCAGAGAGTCGCTTTTACAAGCAAAATCAGCCAGAACGATTGTTCCTCAATCTAATGAAGAGGAAGTATTGATGGAAAGTTTTCAGTTAATTACCGCTAAACCGGTGTTGTATGTTTGTAATGTGGATGAAAATTCAGCGGTAAACGGAAACAAATATGTGGATCAGGTTCGTGAATTAGTAAAAGACGAAGATGCCGAAGTAATTATTCTTTCAGTAGGTGCTGAGGCTGATATTACCGAATTAGAAAGTTATGAAGAGCGTCAAGTTTTCTTAGAAGACATGGGATTGAAAGAACCAGGGGCTTCTGTCTTGATTCGTGCTGCTTACAAATTGTTGAAACAACAAACGTATTTTACAGCAGGTGTCAAAGAAGTTCGTGCTTGGACTATTAATATTGGAGCAACTGCGCCACAGGCTGCAGGAGTAATTCATACTGATTTTGAAAAAGGATTTATTCGTGCTGAGGTTATTTCGTATGAAGATTTCGTTCATTACGGATCGGAAGCTAAATGTAAAGAAGCCGGAAAATTTAAAGTTGAAGGAAAAGAATATATTGTAAAAGATGGTGATGTGATGCATTTCCGTTTTAATGTGTAATTTTTAGAGAATAGAATAAAGGACAAAGAGAATAGATGAAACCGCAAAAGCAATTTTGCGGTTTTTTTTTGGTCACGTTTTTTTTGTTACTTTTAGAAAAAAAACAAGAACAATGAAAATCATCGCCTTTGGAGCAAGCCCAAGTAAAAATTCAATAAACAAAAAATTAGCAACCTATGCGGCTCATTTATTTGAAAATGAGCAAGTTGAGGTCTTGGATTTAAATGATTTTCAAATGCCTTTGTTTAGCGTAGATATCGAAAAGGAAATTGGGCATCATCCTTTAGCACAAGCTTTTTTGGATAAAATGGCCAGCGCCGATTTTTTGGTGGTTTCTTTGGCCGAAAACAACAGCAATTATTCAGCGGCTTTCAAGAATGTTTTTGACTGGTGTTCCAGAATTACGGTAAAGGTTTTTCAGCAAAAACCAATGCTGCTTATGGCAACTTCTGATGGGAAAAGAGGAGGAGCCAATGTTCTTGAAATTGCCAAAAATGCCTTTCCGCGCTATGGTGCAGACGTAAAAGCTACTTTCTCTCTTCCGAGTTTTTATGATAATTTTGATAGTGAAAAAGGAGCAATTTCTAATCCTGAATTCGATAATCAGTTAAGAGATATAGTAAAAAATATTGGGCTGTAAATATGGGGATGTTATCCTAAATTCGTGGTTTTTAATCTCAAATGGGGTTGTCAATATCATTTTTGATAACTTTGAAGGCTTCTCCTTTTAAAATAAATCGAGATATCCTATATTAGCACAAAATCCACAAAATTTAAAATGTCAGATCAAAATAAATATACCGAGGATAATATTCGGTCGCTCGATTGGAAAGAACACATTCGTATGCGTCCCGGTATGTACATTGGGAAACTAGGTGATGGTTCTTCACCTGATGATGGTATTTATAT
Organism: Flavobacterium acetivorans; assembly: GCF_020911885.1. Taxonomy (NCBI): domain Bacteria; kingdom Pseudomonadati; phylum Bacteroidota; class Flavobacteriia; order Flavobacteriales; family Flavobacteriaceae; genus Flavobacterium; species Flavobacterium acetivorans. Next base: position 3,344,173 of record NZ_CP087132.1, on the reverse strand, counting down.
TCTTCTAAAAGAGGTATTAGACAACTGTATCGATGAATTCGTTATGGGTGCAGGTAAAACAATCGAGGTAACGATTAAGGACAAAACGGTGGCTGTAAGGGATTACGGCCGTGGAATTCCGCTTGGAAAAGTGGTCGATGTTGTTTCGAAAATGAATACAGGAGGAAAGTATGATTCTAAAGCTTTCCAGAAATCGGTAGGTTTGAATGGTGTGGGAACCAAGGCGGTGAATGCACTTTCGAATTATTTTCGTGTAGAATCGGTTCGTGACGAAAAACAAAAAGCAGCTGAGTTCTCGGCAGGAAATTTAGTTCTGGAAGAAGATATAGTTGATACCACAAAGAGAAAAGGAACCAAGGTAACTTTTATTCCGGACGAAGCGATTTTTAAAAATTACAAGTTCCGCTACGAGTATGTCATAAAAATGGTTAAAAATTATTGTTACCTAAACAATGGTTTGACAATTATTTTCAATGGCGAAAAATACATTTCTGAGAATGGTCTTAGGGATTTATTGGAAGAAACCATCAGTGCTGAAGATTTAGAATATCCAATTATTCATTTGAAGGAAAAGGATATCGAGATTGCTTTAACGCACAGTAAAACACAATACAGCGAGGAATATCACTCTTTTGTCAATGGTCAAAATACGACCCAAGGAGGAACGCACTTAGCGGCTTATAGAGAAGCGATCGTAAAAACCATTCGTGAGTTTTACAATAAAAGTTTTGAAGCCTCTGATGTGCGTAAATCGATTGTGAGTGCCATTAGTATCAAAGTGATGGAACCCGTATTTGAGTCGCAAACCAAAACTAAATTGGGCTCAACAGATATGGGCTCTGATGATGGAACGCCGCCAATTTCGGTTCGTACTTTTGTAAACGACTTTATTAAAACCAAATTAGATAATTATTTACATAAAAACCCTCCCACTGCAGAAGCCTTATTGCGTAAAATTTTGCAGGCTGAAAGAGAACGTAAAGAATTGTCCGGAATTCGAAAATTAGCTACAGATCGTGCTAAAAAAGCCAATCTTCACAATAAAAAATTGAGAGATTGTCGGGCGCACCTTCCAGATACCAAAAATCCTAGAAACTTAGAAAGTACGCTTTTTATTACCGAGGGAGATTCGGCTTCTGGGTCGATTACTAAATCGCGCGATGTAAATACACAAGCTGTTTTTAGTTTGCGTGGTAAGCCTTTAAATTCATACGGAATGAGCAAGAAAATTGTGTATGAAAACGAAGAGTTCAATTTGCTTCAAGCGGCTTTGGATATCGAAGATGGCTTAGAGAAATTGCGTTACAATAACATTGTGATCGCTACCGATGCCGATGTCGATGGAATGCACATCCGATTGTTATTGATTACTTTTTTTCTGCAATTTTTCCCCGAGCTGATCAAAGAAGGACATTTGTATATTTTGCAAACGCCACTTTTCAGGGTGAGAAACAAGAAAGAAACGATTTATTGCTATTCTGACGAAGAAAGAAAAGAGGCGATTGAAAAATTAAAACCAAAACCGGAAATCACCCGATTTAAAGGTTTAGGAGAAATTTCGCCTGATGAGTTCAAGAATTTTATTGGCGATACCATTCGTCTGGATCCTATTATGATGGACAAAAACACTTCGATTGAGCAATTGTTGTCTTTTTATATGGGGAAAAACACACCCGATCGACAGGAATTTATCATCAAGAATCTGAAGGTAGAATTGGATGTAGTTGAAGAAGAAGTATAATAACATAAGTTGATAATCATAGTTCTTATAGAATTCAAAGAAAATAAATGGACGAAGAAGAAAATATAAATCCCGAAGCGCAACAAGAAGTACAAAAGCACGAAGGAGAGCATTTTTACGATCATCAGGAAGACGGAAATGATACCATTACCAAAGTTACAGGAATGTACAAGGACTGGTTTCTAGATTATGCTTCTTATGTAATTCTGGAACGTGCGGTTCCTGCTATTGAAGACGGTTTTAAACCAGTACAGCGCAGAATCATGCATTCCCTGAAAGAGTTGGATGACGGACGTTACAATAAAGTGGCTAATGTTGTAGGACATACCATGCAGTACCACCCACATGGTGATGCAAGCATTGGTGATGCGATGGTACAAATTGGACAAAAGGAATTGTTGATTGACTGTCAGGGAAACTGGGGAAATATCCTAACTGGTGATGGTGCGGCAGCTTCCCGTTACATCGAGGCACGTTTGTCTAAATTTGCTTTAGAAGTTTTGTATTCGCCAAAGATTACTGATTGGGGCGTTTCTTATGACGGAAGAAGGGCTGAACCTAATAATCTTCCGGTTAAGTTTCCATTGCTTTTGGCTCAAGGAGCTGAAGGTATTGCCGTGGGACTTTCTACTAAAGTATTGCCTCATAATTTTAATGAGTTAATTGATGCATCGATAAAGATCCTGAAAGGGAAGCCTTTTACGCTATATCCTGATTTTATGACTCAAGGTATTGCCGATGTGACTAATTATAATGACGGTCTGCGTGGTGGGCGTGTACGTGTACGTGCTAAAATTGCCCAGCTGGATAAAAACACCTTGGTAATTACCCAAATTCCGTTTTCGACTAATACTACGTCTCTTATTGATAGTATTTTGAAAGCCAATGATAAAGGGAAAATCAAAATCAAGAAAATTGAAGACAATACCGCTGCCGAAGTGGAGATTTTGATTCACTTATTTCCGGGTGTTTCTCCAGACAAAACCATCGATGCCTTGTTTGCCTTTACAGCTTGCGAAACATCTGTGGCTCCGCTGGGTTGTGTAATTGAAGATAACAAACCTTTGTTTATAGGCGTTTCTGAGATGTTGAAAATTTCGACAGAAAGAACGGTTGATTTGCTTCGACAAGAACTGGAAATTCAGTTAGAAGAATTAAAAAACAAATGGCATTTTTCTACTTTGGAGAAAATATTCATTCGGGAAGAAATGTACATTGATTTCAAATTGTATTCTGATAAAGAGTCATTGTACAAATACATGTACGACCAATTTGAACCTTTCAAGAAAGCATTTGTCAGAGAAATTAATGATGACGATTTGCATCGTTTAACGCAAATCCCAATGATTCGTATTACTCGTTTTGACTCTGATAAAGCGGATGATTTTATCGCTAAGTTAGAGGATGAAATGAAAGAAGTAGAGCACCATTTAGCACATATCGTCGATTTTGCTATTGCCTATTTTACAAAACTAAAAGAGAAATACGGAAAAGGAAGAGAACGCCAAACCGAACTGCGTATTTTTGACGATATCGAGGCTACGAAGGTAGTTTTACGAAACACCAAATTATATGTCAATCGTGAAGAAGGATTTGTAGGAACGAGCTTGAAAAAAGACGAGTATGTGACAGATTGTTCTGATATTGATGATGTGATTGTTTTTCTTCGTGATGGAAGCATGATGGTCACTAAGGTCGATGCTAAGACTTTTGCAGGGAAAGATATTATTCATGTGGCTATTTTTGACAAAAGTGACAAACGTACTATTTATAATGTGATTTATCGCGATGGAAAATCGGGGCCTTCTTATATCAAAAGATTTAATGTTTCAGGGGTTACCAGAGATAAATTGTATGATTTGACTAATGGTACCAAAGGCTCACAGATTCTCTATTTTACTTGTAATCCAAACGGAGAAGCCGAAGTGGTGACAATAATTTTACGCCAAATAGGAAGTATTAAAAAACTTAAATTTGACATTGATTTTGCCAGTTTAGCGATTAAAGGTCGAGCTTCTAAAGGGAATTTGGTCTCCAAATACCCAATCAAGAAAATTGAAATTAAGGAAAAAGGAATCTCAACTTTATTGCCAAGGAAAGTTTGGTATGATGAGACGGTTCAAAGATTAAATGTAGATGCAAGAGGAGAATTATTGGGCGAATTCAGGCCAAGTGATAAAATTTTGATTATCCATCAATCGGGTAAATTAAAAGTTATTACACCAGAATTGTCCACGCATTTTGATCCTGACATGGTAGTTTTGGAAAAATGGATTCCTAAAAAACCAATCTCGGCTATTTATTACGATGGTGAAAAAGAACGTTACTATGTAAAACGATTCTTGGTCGAAACCGAAAACAAAGAAGAAAGCTTTATAACCGAACATCCAAATTCACAATTGGAAATTGTATCTACGGATTATCGTCCAGTGGTTGAATTAGTTTTTCCAAAAGTAAAAGGTGTTCAAAAAGAAAGTGTAACTGTTGATATAGAGGATTTTATTGCCGTAAAAGGATTTAAAGCACTTGGGAATCAGTTGACAACGGAAAAATTGAAGCAAATAAATATGTTAGAACCTTTGGCTTATGAAATTCCAGAAGAAGTTATTCCGGAAGAAGCAAAAGGAGAAACCAATACTGATGAAGGAGATGTACATCTCGATGAGGATGGACAAGTAATCTTGTTTTAAAAATAAAAAAGCTCCTAAATTTTAGGAGCTTTTTTTATAGAAAAACTATTTCTTTTTTCTCATTTTCATGTTCAGAAATTCTACTGCCAGTGAAAATGCAATGGCAAAGTACAGATAAGCTTTAGGAACAGCACCTACATGTTCTCCTACCAAAGCGGCATTGGATAAATGCATACTTTCAGTGATTAACATAAATCCGATAAGGATTAAGAAGGCCAAACCTAAAATTTGAATCGAAGGGTTTGCATTTACAAAATTCCCAACAGGAACAGCAAAAAGCATCATGACTCCCACAGAAATTACAACGGCAGTTATCATAATGTATAAAGCGCCTTCTACACCATTGGTCATACCAACAGCAGTTAAGATACTGTCAACAGAGAAAATAAGGTCAATCAGTAAAATTTGGAATATAACATTCCCAAAAGACTTTGTAGCCGCTGTTTTTAAATCAAGCTCTTCTTCCCCTTTGTGATCTACTTTTTCGTGAATTTCTTTCGTACTCTTATAAATCAAGAAGATTCCTCCCAATAGTAAAATGATTGCTTGACCGGTAAAATCAGCACTAAACCAGCGCCAGTTAACACTAAAGAAAGGTTCTTTCATGGCAATTAATAACGTGATTCCAAAAAGTAAAGCGATACGCATAAACATCGCTAGAAACAAACCGATTTTAGTAGCTTTTTTTCGTTTCTCTTCGGGTAGTTTTCCCGTTACGATTGAAATAAAAATTATGTTGTCTATTCCCAGAATAATTTCCAGAAAGGTCAACGTTAACAAGGCAATCCAAGCATCAGGATTTAAAAATACTTCCATTTTTTTTAGTTATTAAGTTTTAATTTAGTCTTTTTTGAATGATTAGTCTTTAGTCTTCAAGTTTTGTTACGGTCCCTTTTTGCTTTTGTCCCGTACCAACCATTCCGAATTCAAAGGTATAAGTATTTCCTGATGTTGTCAAAATTTTCATTGCAATTGATTGTGCTTCATTTTTATTTTTAGGGTGCAATTTTGTCAAAACATACTCACAGTCGTTAATCCATCGAATTGAAGCGGTATCTGTCTTTCCTTCAAAAGTCTCTATTTCGATGCTGTCATTTCGCTCAAAAAGAGTTGTTTTCTTTACACCGTCTACTTCGTAATCAAAACGGAATTTGCCGGTTTTAAAATCTTTGCAATTGCGTTCCACATTGTAACAAGAACACATCAAAAGTAGTACAGGAATTAGTAATAATTTGTTCATTTCTAAGTTTTTATTTTTTATTTAGTTTTTTTAATTCGGCATCAGTAAAGTGTTTGATTTCTTTTTCTTGGGCAAATTTATCGTTATTGTAACTATTGGATTTATTTTTGGGAATGGAAAGGCTTTCCCAGGCGTTATTTTTTAATTGTTTGGCATAAAATACAATTTGTCCTATGTGATAAGGATAATGCGCCAATTGTCTGTTTATGGCGTCCAATGCAGTTTGTCCTTCGTTTCGGATATAGATAATTTGCAAAAGATCTTCCGGTTTTAGCGATTCAATTGCTTGAAAAAAACAGTCCCAACCTTTATTCCATGTTGCCAACAATTCTTCTTTGGATGTGATATTGGTTTCAAATTCAGCATCGCGTTCTCTCCACTCTTTTTCCCCGTCAGAGGTCAAAAAATCAGTCCAGCGAGACAGCATGTTCCCTGACAGATGTTTTACAATTGCCGAAATGCTGTTAGAATCATCGTTTGTGACAATAAAAAGCTGTTCCGGTTCCAATTGATCTATCGCTTTTTCGCCAATTGTTTTGTAATAGCGCATTTGCTTTTTTACGCTTGCGAGATAGTGGTTATTGCAATCCATTTCTATTGAATTTTGATATCATATTTATCTAAAAGTCCAGGAATTCCCTGAACGGAGAACTTGGCTTTTTTCATCGGATTGAATTCTGGATCAATTTTATAGTTGTACGCTGTCAAGAAATTGACTTCCTTCAATTGGGTGTCATTAAAAATGGCGTTATCTAAATTGCAATTATCAAAAACCGAAACAGAAAGGTCGCAATTTGTAAAATTAGCCTCTTTTAGCGAACATGAATTAAATTTTGTCTTGGGCATTTTCTTATTAGCAAAAGAAGAATAATCCAAAATACAGTCCTGAAAATGAACCGAAAACATAAAATCAGCGCAAGTACTAAACTGGATTCCCAACAGCTTACAATTTCTAAAACTGACCGTTTTTAGACTAGTTCCAAGTAGTTCAGTCATAGAAAGGTTGCAATCTATAAATTCACAGTCCATGAAAGTGTTATTCGAGAAATTGCTGTTTGAGAAATCGCAATTCTTGAAAACACAATCTTCAAATTCTCTATTGCTGACTTTTTTATCAATAAAGATAACTTTCTCAAATGTTTTTTGGATGTGAATAAGCTCTTCCATTAGTCGTTAAATATTGCTTTTGTAATTGTTTTTAATCCCATAAAAAGTAAATACACGCCGCCAAGACATGTAACAATGCCAACTCCTAAAACCAGATAGTGCCATACGTTTTGTTTGTTTATAAACGCATTGTGAATCACAGACGGACCAACAAATAGTAAAGGCAATGCCCAGGCTAAATATTTAATTCCTTTGGATAATAATTCTTTATTCATTGCTGTTTTATGAGTTTAAAAATAATAGTATTACTTTCGATTATAGTAGTCAATTGCTTTTCTGACACTGCCGTGTTTTTTTAGCAATTCAGAGGCTTCTTCATAGCTTACAGCAATTTCTCCTACGATCATTTTTATACCACGATCGACCAGTTTGTTGTTGCTGAGTTGCATGTCGACCATTTTATTTCCTTTTACCTTTCCCAGCTGAATCATGGTTGCGGTTGTAATCATGTTCAGTACTAATTTTTGTGCAGTTCCAGCTTTCATTCTTGAGCTTCCGGTAACAAATTCCGGTCCTACAACCACTTCGATAGGGAATTGGGCCGTTTGCGAAAGCGGACTTTCGGCATTGCAAGAAATGCTTCCAGTTATAATGTTATTTTCATTGCATTTTTCTAAACCTCCAATAACATAGGGAGTAGTTCCCGAAGCGGCAATCCCAATCACGACATCATTCGTATTTATATTAAATTCCTGTAAATCTTTCCAAGCCTGTGTGGTATTATCTTCTGCATTTTCTACTGCTTTGCGAATTGCGGTGTCGCCCCCAGCAATGATTCCAACTACTAAGTCAAAAGGAACTCCAAAGGTTGGCGGGCATTCTGAAGCATCCAAAATCCCTAAGCGTCCCGAGGTTCCGGCACCGATATAAAAAAGTCTCCCGCCGAGTTTCATTTTAGGGACAATTTGCGCTATCAAAGCTTCAATTTGTGGAAGGGCTTTTTCTACGGCATCGGGTACTGTTTTGTCTTCCTGATTGATGTTGACAAGCAATTCCTGTACGGACATCGTTTCTAAGTGCTCGTATTTTGAGGATTGTTCGGTTGTTTTTGTGAAGGTCATTTTTTTAATATTCAAATTTTTTACGGATAACTATAGATAGAATTCGTATGTTGTGCATCAAAGAGGATTAAACAAAATAAGCCAATATAATTCCGAAAACAATCATCGAAACTTTGGCAATATTAAACTTATGTCCTTCGCTACTTTCAAAAATAATAGTTGAGGAAATATGGAATAATATCCCTATTACTACGGCTGTAATTTGGGTATGATAATCATTTAAAACAGGCAAATAATCAGACGCTAGTGTTCCTAGCGGAGTCATCAATGCAAAGGTAAACATAAAGGCAAAAATTGCTTTTTTATTTAGGTGGGAATTGATGAAAAAAGTAGTTAATATGATGGCAATAGGCAAATGATGAATGGCGATTCCTACAGCTAAATGATTGTGGTGTCCCACGGGGAATCCTTCCAGAAAAGCATGGATACAGAGGCTGATAAACAATAACCAAGGAATATGAGTCATGTTTGGATGTCCGTGTACGTGCCCGTGTTCAGCGCCTTTGGAGAAAAATTCGAGTAGGATTTGGAACAAAATTCCCAGCATGATGAAGATACCAATGCTATGGTTATGGCTTTCGTAAACTTCCGGTAATAAATGCATAACGGTCAGGGAAAGTAAAAAAGAACCACTAAAAGCCAATAATAACTTCAAATTGGTTTTGTTTTTTGGCTTTATAAGCAAGGCAGCAATATAACCAACTAGAACTGAGAGTAAGGGTAAAAGATAATTCATGTTTTTTGTTTAACTGTTTATTTATTTAACTGTTAATCTATCTGTTTAATGGTGTATTCATTTTTTCGATTAACCACATAAGCAATTAACCGAATCAACTATTTGAAAATAAGGATGAGTCTTTCGCTTTCGGTTTTATGAAACTTTTTTAGTTTATAATCCCCAAAGATATCCAGAAGATAAATGCCAGCTTCTTCCATCAGGCTTTCAAAATCTTCTAGTGTCAAGGCTTTCACTTTTTCGGTATAATGAAACTTTTGTCCTTTGTCTTCAAAGTCAATTTCTTTATAGATGTGCCCGTCTTTTAAATAGCGTTTTAGGTGAAAATCGATTCCATCCACAGTTTTTATTTCCTCTGGAACAAGGGTATCGAGCACTTGGTGGACATTCATAAAGTCAATCACGGCAAAACCATATTCCGAAAGGCTTTCTTTGATTGCTTTTAGTGTTTTAAGGTTGTCTTCGTCATTTTCGAAATAACCAAAACTGGTAAACAAATTGAAAATGGCATCATACTTTTCTTCAAAAGCTTCTCGCATGTCATGGACTTTAAAATGCAAGGCTTCGTTGGCATTCTTACTGGCTTCGGTAATGCTGTTTTCTGACAAATCAGCACCAATAACATCAAAGCCCAATTGGTTCAAATAGATTGCATGACGCCCTTTGCCACAGGCTAAATCTAATACTTTGGCCTTCTCAGGCAAATTGAGATAATGCGTTAAATTATCCATGAAAACCTGAGCTTCCCTGTAATTTCGGTCTTTATAAAGGATGTGATAATATGGAGTATCGAACCAAGAACTAAACCAAGTTTCGCTTGGTTGTTGTTGATTTATAGGTGTTGGTTTTTGTTCTTCAGACATTTATTCTTTTTCAATTAATTCAAGTCCCGCAAATTTAGTGTATTTTTGCTGAAAAATAACGAATCGGGGGAGATACAGGGTGATTCTCGGCGAGAATTGTCTAATTTTTCTCCCCGACAGAATATTAAACAGAAAAAGGTCTGTTTTAATTGATACACACAAATGGAAAATAATTTTAAGATGGTTGCCAAAACCTTTTTTGGTTTTGAAGAAATATTAGCAAAGGAATTACAAATGTTAGGCGCACAAGACGTTGAGCAAGGAGTAAGAATGGTAAGTTTTAAGGGAGATAAAGGATTTATGTACAAAGCCAATTTGTCGCTGCGTACGGCTTTGAAAATTTTGAAACCTATTTATTCTTTTAGAGCTAATAATGAACAAGCTTTATACAAAGGAATTTCAGGGGTAAACTGGTCCAGATACATCAATGCCAATCAAACTTTTGTAATTGACGCCACCGTACACTCTACTAATTTTAATCACTCTGAATTTGTTTCTCAAAAATGTAAAGATGCCATTGTGGATCAATTTAGAGAAAGAACCGGACAACGCCCGAGCATCGATAAAGTGCATCCGGATTTAAGAATCAACATTCATATTGATAAGGACCAAGTTTCGGTTGCGCTGGATACTTCCGGGAATTCATTGCACCAACGTGGCTATAGAACCGCAACTAATATTGCGCCTATTAATGAAGTTTTGGCTGCGGGCGTTTTATTGCTTTCGGGCTGGGACGGACAAGGAGATTTCTTGGACCCAATGTGTGGTTCCGGGACTTTCTTAGCAGAGGCAGCAATGATTGCCTGTAATATTCCGGCAAACATCAACCGTAAAGAATTTGCTTTCGAAAAATGGCACGATTGGGACAACAATTTGTTTGATCAAATTGTGGATAGTTTATTAAAAAAAGTAAGAGAATTTCATTACACGATAAAAGGGTATGATAAAGCGCCATCGGCGGTGAGTAAAGCCAAAGACAATATCAGAAATGCTAATTTGGATGAATACATTACAATTGAAGAAAGAAATTTCTTTGATACCGAAAAAACTACCCAAGGGAAATTGCACATGGTATTTAATCCGCCTTATGATGAGCGATTAGACATTCACATGGAAGAATTTTACAAAAATATTGGTGATACCTTGAAGAAGAATTATCCCGCAACAAATGCTTGGTTTATAACAGCAAATCTAGAAGCATTGAAATTTGTAGGTTTGAAACCTTCCAGAAAAATCAAACTTTTCAACGCCAGTTTGGAAGCTCGCTTGGTGAAATATGAAATGTATGAAGGAAGCAAGAGAACGAAATTTCAGGTTTCTGATAATCAGTAATCAGTTTGCAGAATGCAGTTTGGAGAGAGGATTAACACATAACTTATTAAGATGACAAGATTACAAGTACGCGCATTTTTATACCAATTAGGTTGTTTTGCAATATTATTTATTTCAGTTCGTTTTTTGGCGGAGAAGTATACTAATTTAACAGGAATATGGATTCCGGGAACAGCATTTGTTGTAGGAACACTTTTGTCTCCAAAGTTTCAAGCGGTAAAGACTAAAGACGGCGAGAAATTATTTATGAGATGGATTTTATTAAAAGGATTTAGAGAAATAAACTAAGTTTAGTTTAAAACGGTAATTAAAAACCGCAAATTCACTGATTATACAATCGATGAATTTGCGTTTTTTTATGTTTTCGAAAAAAAACTAAAAAGAATAATTTAGCAAGTTTATTTTTTGTTCCCAGTTGTTGCTTCTTCTGGTTTTAGTTTCTTTTTGTAGATAGGAATGAAATAGCTCACAGTGTAGTTGAATCCTACTCCAAAACTACCATTATAAGTACGGTTGAAACCCGGAATGTATAAGTTGTCAAAATTATCCGGTTTTTTATTGGAAATCAAGGTATTCAAGCGGAGGCTGAATCCCATGAATACATTATTGAATACTTTTGCTTTTACACCAGCGACTACTTCCAGCCAATGTGCCGATAAGCCGTTGAATTTTTCTCCGGAAACAATCGCAGCAGTTTCACCAAAATAAGGATTGGAATTGTAAATTTTATAGTTATTTAATTCCTGACTAAAAGTACTAAAGCCATATCGCAATCCTATAGAGATGATATTCTCCATATCTAGCCAGTTTTCATAAGCATTATAATCAAAACCTGCTTTTAGATAAGAACCTTTGGTAGTAAAATTCAATCGTTCATCATCGGTGGTTTTATTTTCATTTCCCAGTTCAGCGGCCAAATAATATTTTTTGGTCAAACGATAATCTCCTGTAAATTCGATCCCTTTATAATCTTTGTCATATAAAGCTCGGGTCAATTTGAATAAATCCACACCCACACGCAATCCGTATCGATTTGTTTTTACTGGGACAATAACACTGTCGGTCATTTTTGCTGCGGTTAATTTTACCATTTTTGAATTCCCGTTGTCAGGAATTACGCCTGCCGTTTTGGAGACATCAGATTCCTTTTTTGGGGTAGTCTCTTGGGCATTGGCAAAAAACAACGATAAAATTAGACAAATGCTAAAAATAGATTTCAAGGTGTGTTTCATTTTCGGTTTCTATGTTACTTTTTTTAACGGCTACATATTGCATCCATTTTCCATCTGCAACGGCAGCATCAGTATGGGTAAAAGGAGTAAGGGGATCTAAAGTAAAAAGTGTTTTAAATCCGCACGCTCTTGATACAAAAAAATCTTCTCTGGTATAGTCAAATTTGATAATGTCTTCATTGACTGCGGCAGGATTTGGGTTTCCAAAATTGGATATAAAACGAAATGTACTTGTGTTTGCATCTGTTTTTAGCGGAATAGAAACGGTAGTACCACTGATTAAGTCGCTCCCTTTAAAGATAATTCCATCGGTCATTCCTTCTCCAATTATTTTTAGATTTGTAACCGTTTTTGGAATAGAGGAATTATTGATATCATAAAATGAAATCACTAATCGTGGTGTAGTTGGCGTATTGGCATCGCAAATATCATCTTTCTCACAGCTGGAGAAAGCGAAAGCAAGTGCAAATAGAAATAAAAATGTTTTTTTCATATACTAATATTCAGTGTTCAGTGTTCAGTGTTCAGTTTGGCATTAGTGCTAACTGATACTGGCCACTGATTACTATTTTCTTCTTTCGAGAAGAACTACGTTTTCTACGTGATGTGTTTGCGGAAACATATCCACAGGACGTACACGAGTCACTTTGTATTTCTCGTCCATCAGGGCTAAGTCACGCGCTTGTGTAGCCGAATTACAGCTTACGTAAACCACTTTCTCAGGAGCGATTTTCATGATTTGTTCAATTACGTCTTTGTGCATTCCGTCTCTTGGCGGATCGGTGATAATCACATCAGGATGGCCGTGTTGTGCAATGAATTCATCGTTAAAAACCACTTTCATGTCTCCTACAAAGAATTCACAATTGCTAATTTCATTGCGTACCGCATTTGCTTTAGCATCTTTAATCGCATCAGGAACACTTTCTACTCCTATTACTTTTTTTGCTTTTTTAGAAACAAACTGAGCAATAGTTCCTGTTCCAGTGTATAAATCATAAACGATTTCGTTTCCGGTCAGGCCAGCGAAATCTCTTGTTATTTTGTATAATTCGTAGGCTTGATCTGAATTGGTTTGGTAGAAAGATTTTGCATTGATGCTAAACTTTAAACCTTCCATTTCTTCCAGAATGTAATCTCTACCTTTGTATAATTTAATATCGGTATCGTATAAAGTATCGTTGGCTTTATTGTTCACCACATATTGTAAGGAAGTGATTTGAGGAAATTTCGCATAAAGATGGTCTAGGATCAATTCTCTGTTGGCTTTGTCGTTTTCGAAAAATTGAATCAAAACCATGATTTCCCCGGTTGAAGCCGTTCTTAACATTAAAGTTCTTAATAAACCTTCGTGCGCTCTGGGGTTAAAGAAAGTCAAGCCATGCTCGTTAGCAAAAGCTCTTACTTCATTTCTAATCGCATTTGATGGATCTTCTTGTAAGTGACATTTATTAATGTCCAGGATTTTGTCCCACATTTTAGGAATATGGAAACCTAGTGCATTTCTGTTGCCTAAATCTTCGGTACTTCCTATTTCAGCTTCAGTCAACCAACGGCTGTTAGAAAAAGAAAATTCCATTTTATTTCTATAAAAGAACTTTTTCTCTGATCCTAATATAGGTTCAAATTCCGGAAGTTCGATTTTTCCGATGCGTTGTAAATGATTCAAGACTTCATTTTGCTTGTAATACAGCTGTTGACTGTACTTCATATTTTGCCATTTACAACCGCCACAAACACCAAAGTGCTCGCAAACAGGTTCTACACGATGCTCTGAGAATTCATGAAAATGAACAGCTTTCCCTTCGTAATAGGCCTTACGCTTCTTAAAAGTTTGCACGTCAACCACATCACCCGGAACGACATTCGGAATAAACACTACTTTACCATCGGGAGCCTTTGCTACCGAAACGCCTTTTGCACCTGCATCAAGGACTTTTATTTGATGAAAGACAACTTTGTCTGTATTTTTCTTTGCCATGGCGCAAAAATAAGCGTTTGTAAACTTTTATAAATTCAAATTAGCAAATATTTTTGAAAAGAGGGTGTTTTATTCGGGTTTAAACTTGAAAACACGCTTGTTATTTGAAATAATAACAGTTTTATATGAAGTTTGGGATTGTAATGAAATGATTTAATTTTATTTCTTTCAAAACTAAATTTTAAAATAGTCATTATTCTGAATACATTTACGATTCTATAATTAGCAATTATCTATATGAAAAAACTATTATTTATTGCGTTTTTGGTAATCACCACTGGCGTATTGGCACAAAACAGTCCAAGTAATGTTGGCGATACTTATACGAAGAAAGAGGTGCAAATAAAAATGCGCGACGGTGCCACCTTGTTTACCGCTATTTATGCGCCCAAAGACCAATCTAAAAAATATCCTATTATTATGCAGCGCACACCTTACAGCTGTGCGCCTTATGGAGCAACCGAATTTAAGAAGAGTATCGGCCCAAGCGAAACCATGATGAAAGAAGGTTATATTGTGGTTTACCAAGACGTACGCGGCCGCTGGATGAGCGATGGACTTTATGACAACATGCGTGCTTTTATTCCCAATAAAAAAGGAAAAACCCAAGTAGATGAAGCTTCGGATACTTATGACACGATTGATTGGCTGGTTAAAAACGTGGCCAACAACAATGGGAATGTGGGTGTTTGGGGAATTTCATATCCCGGATTTTATTCTACCTATTCTTTATTAAGTAATCATCCTGCTTTGAAGGCAGTTTCGCCACAGGCTTGCATCAGTGATTTCTTTTTTGATGATTTTCACCACAATGGAGCTTATTTACTGAGTTATTGGAAAGCAACCCCTTTATTTGGTATTCAAAAATCGGAAAAAACAACCAAGGCTTGGTATCAGTTTCCGGATTTAGGGACTAAGGATGATTATCAGTTTTTTCTGGATGCGGGACCCTTGTCTAATTTGGATAAATATTATGGTAAGGACAATGAATTTTGGCAACAGCTAAAAGACCACAGCAGCTATGATGATTTCTGGCAAAAACGCGGCATTCTCCAACATTTAAAAGATATTAAACCTGCTGTAATGACAGTAGGAGGATGGTTTGATGCCGAGGATTTATATGGTCCTTTGAATACCTATCAAGCCATTGAAAAAAGCAGCAAAAATTACAATACCCTAGTTATGGGACCTTGGAGTCACGGCGATTGGGCTAGGAATAGTGCAACAGCTACCATTGGAAACATAAAATTTGGCGATAGTATTTCTGCTTTTTATCAAAAAAATATTGAAGCTAATTTTTTCCGTCATTTCTTAAAAGACAATGCAAAAGGGGAGAATAAATTGCCGGAAGCTTATGTTTTTGATACGGGTGCTAAAGACTGGAAAACCTATGATGCCTGGCCACCAAAAAATGTGGTAAAAGAGCATTTTTATTTGGCAGAAGCCAAATTAACGACAGGGCTACAAAAGGAAGCTGAATTTCAGGAATTCGTCAGTGATCCTAAAAAGCCCGTTCCTTTTACCGAAGATATCAATCAAAAAGGGATTACACCAAGAAAATACATGACCGATGACCAGCGTTTTGCGGCGAGACGTCCTGATGTTTTGGTTTTTGAAACGGAACGATTATCGGATGATGTGACTTTGGCGGGAGATATTTTGGCACAATTACAGGTTTCCACCTCCGGAACGGATGCGGATTGGATTGTAAAAGTGGTTGATGTATTTCCAAATGACGAACCAGAAACAGCTGAAATTGCCCCTTATTTAAAAATGAGCAATTACCATATGATGGTGCGTAGTGAAGTGATACGAGGTCGTTTCAGAAATAGTTTTGTTCATCCGGAACCTTTTGTGGCCAATGAGAAAACGGCTGTAAATATCAAATTGCAGGATGTGATGCATACTTTTAAGAAGGGACATAAAATCCAAATCCAAATTCAGAGTACCTGGTTTCCTTTGATCGATTTGAATCCGCAAACATTTGTAGACAATATTTTTTATGCAAAACCAGAAGATTTTAAAAAGCAAACGCATCGCGTGTATGCTGATTCTAAAATAGTGTTTTCTGTTTTAAAATAATAGCAGTTAATTTTTATGCAAAACCCAATCCTAGAGATAGAGATTGGGTTTTTGTTTTGTGGAATTATGTTTTACTAAGGCTGAGTTCAATTGTTTTTTCAATTAAAGGAGCCATGATTTCGTATCCTTTTTGGTTTGGATGTACACCATCATCTGTATAGCCTACTTTTAGTCCTTTATCTTCATTTACCATTTGCGAGTAATAGTCGACAAATAAGATACTATTTGTCTCAGCATAATGGCGTAGAGTTTTGTTTAGAGCAATAATCGTGTCGGCTGGTTTTTCCTTTGGTTTCCAATAGAAATGATTGGCAGGTAAAACTGAACAAAGAATAGGCTTGATGTGGTGTAGTTGAGCCAGTTCAATCATTGAAAAGATATTGTTTTGAATCATTTCCAACGTTGAAGGGCCGGTATTTCCGGCAATATCATTACCTCCTGCCAGAAGTACGACTAGTTTCGGTTTTAAAATTATGACATCGGCTCTAAATCGCAATAGCATTTGCGGGGTGGTTTGTCCGCTAATTCCACGATTGATGTAGTTTTTTCCTAGAAAGAAATCCGGTTGAACACTGCTCCAAAATTCAGTTATGGAATCTCCCATAAATACAATTCTGTTTTCATCGGGTTTAGGAAGCGGGAGTTGGGTGTTTTCTTGTCGGTATTTGTTCAAGTAAGGCCAGTCTTCATTCATAGCAGATGCTCTTGATAATTGAAATTTTTAAAACTTTTCTATTGTTTTTGCTTTAGAAACAAAACTAGCAAAATAATTAATAAGTCACAGTTGGTAGCAATCTTGATTTGAGAGAGCGCTTCTTTTTTTTAGAGGAACTTTTTTTTTTATTGTTATTCAAGTTATTATAATTATATTCGTAAGTAAAAAGAGACTAATTTAATAACAATAATAAATTATGAATATAGATTTGTATCGAAGGTTGTCTAAGGTTGGATTTCTTAAAAAGAGCTATGTTTTTAAATTTCTTTTTGTTGCATTTATTGGCATTCATATTCCTTTAATCGGGTTGTTGTTCTTTATTCTTTTTGGAAATATTACATTTTCAACTACGACTATTCTTGTTTTTACACTCGTTATGACTTTAATGGCAACCGCTTTTACTTTGTTGGTTTTACGGAAACTGGTTGTTCCAATTGAATTGGCTTCAAAAACCTTGCATAATTATAAAACTGACAGAACCTTGTCTCAATTGCCGACAAATTTTAATGACGAAGCGGGTTTGCTGATGCAGGATATTCATGAGTTGATATTAGACAGTGAAAATTTTATTAATGAAAAGAAAGATTTGATTTACCTGCTTTCGCATGATTTGAAAAATTTTGCCGGAAATCCACAAGCTTTAGCTAAGCTTATTTTAGAAGCTGATCCCCCAGAAGAGATTAGAGAATTTGCAGAAATGATTCATCATTCGACCAGCCAGCAATTTAAATATTTGGAAAAATTTTTAATGCTTTTAAAAGAACAGGACGAAGCCATAAAAAGCAATTTACTGCCAAAGAGGATAGAGTTTCAATCTGTTTTTTTAGCTGTTGAAGATCAGGTCAGGCAGCTGATGACGATCAAGAATATCTTATTGCTGACGTCGATTGAGGTTAAAGAAGCGGATCTAAGAATTGACAAGGAATTATTAATTAGGGTAATGGTTAATTTAATAGATAATGCAATTAAGTTTTCGTTTCCTGACAGTGAAATCCAACTGCGAATTTATTCAAAAAATAAAGAACTGTATATTACGGTTTCTGATAACGGAATGGGGTTTGATCCAGCCTATAGTGAACAGTTATTTGATAAATTTACCAAGATGAGTAAGCTTGGAACTTCAAAAGAAGCTTCTACAGGAATAGGATTGTATTTATGCAAGAAGATTGTCGAAAAAAATCAAGGAAAACTCACCGCCTTTAGCGAAGGAGATAATAAAGGAGCTACTTTTTCTATTGTTTTTGCATGATTTTTTTCAAGAAACAAGTTTGGCTGTTATAATTGATAAAAATGAAAGAAACTTAAAATCAGATTAACCATTATTTTTTAATGAGGAAGGACAAGCTAGTTGAAAAAGAACTAAATTAGAGGGAACTAAAAAAATATAAAATTATGAAAAGAAAAGCCACTGCAATTTGGAAAGGTTCTCTTAAAGAAGGAGGAGGAACGCTTACTACACAAAGCAAGGTTCTTGACACTACTCAGTATTCATTTCATTCCCGTTTTGAAGAAGGAATTGGTACAAATCCGGAGGAACTAATAGCTGCAGCTCATTCCGGCTGTTTTACAATGCAACTTTCGGCTTATATAACTGAAGCTGGTTTTGAGATTGAAAGTATCGAAACTCAAGCTGTCATTAATTTGGTCGAAGGAACCATTATAGGTTCTCATCTAACGGTAAAGGCTACAATAAAAGGAATTTCGGATGCCGTTTTTCAAGAATTAGTAACGAAGGCCGAAAAAAATTGTCCTGTTTCTAAAGTACTAAATGCGGAAATTACTTCGGTAGCAAGCTTAGAACAATAATTGCCATAGTATTATTTATCAAAAGAAAGGCTCATTTTTAAAAATAAGCCTTTCTTTTTATGTTATAAATGACTCTAATCAAATAAATCCGAAGACAAGTAACGATCTCCGCGATCACAAATGATAGCTACAATTACGCCAGATTCTATTTCTTCGGCAATTTTCAAGGCGGCTGCTACAGAACCACCGGAACTCATTCCTGCAAATACGCCTTCTTCGAGCGCTAATCGCTTTGTCATGGCTCGAGCTTCCTTTTCACTCACTTCTATTATTCGATCTACTTTTGAGGCATCAAAAATTTTAGGCAAATATTCCTCAGGCCATTTTCTGATTCCCGGAATTTGGGATCCGTCGCTAGGTTGTGCGCCAATGATTTGAATATTGGCGTTTTTCTCCTTCAAATAAGTAGAGGTTCCCATGATAGTTCCTGTCGTTCCCATTGCTGAGACAAAATGGGTTACGCTACCATTAGTGTCATTCCAAATTTCGGGTCCCGTAGTTTTATAATGTGCTTTCCAATTATCCTCATTGGCAAACTGATTTAACATGATGTAACCGCCTTCGGCTACTTTTTTATCGGCATAATCTCTGGAACCAAGAATTCCTTCTTTGGCAGGGGTCAAAGTTACTGTGGCTCCATAAGCACGCATGGTTTGGGTACGCTCTTTGGTAGAATCTTCAGGTAGGACTAATTCTATTTCGATATTGAATAATTGAGCAATCATGGCCAAGGCAATTCCGGTGTTGCCGCTAGTGGCTTCAATAAGTTTGTCCCCTTTCTGGATAACTCCTCTTTCTAATGCTGCTGCAATCATATTGTAGGCGGCGCGGTCTTTTACGCTACCTCCAGGATTATTTCCTTCAAGCTTCAATAAAAGTTTTACGTTTTTATTTTTAATCAAATTCACCGTTTCCATCAGCGGAGTGTTTCCAATCAGGTTTAATAATTTTTGTGGCTCCATATTATTTTAGCTCTTTTATTTTCACTTCTGTAGTTGTGGTATTAGTTACCATTGATTTGGCTGGAATTGATTTGGTTACCCATGTGTTTCCTCCAATGATGCTGTTTTTTCCTATAATGGTTTCTCCTCCTAAAATAGTAGCATTAGCATAAATGCAAGTGTTTTTCTCGACTGTTGGATGTCTTTTGGTGTTTTTCATGTCTTTGCTAACGCTTAAAGCTCCTAAAGTAACCCCTTGGTAAATTTTTACATTTTTTTCAATGACGGCGGTTTCTCCTATCACAATTCCAGTTGCGTGGTCGATAAAGAATGGCGAAGCTATGGTTGCTCCAGCGTGAATGTCTGTTCCGGTGATTCGATGGGCGTATTCGCTCATTAATCTGGAAAATAATAACAAGTCTAAAAGATATAATTCATGGCTCAATCTGTAGATGGCAATGGCGTAAAATCCGGGATAGGCAAGATATACTTCTTCGATGCTGTTTGAAGCGGGATCATTTTCTAAGATGTATAAAGCATCTTGATTTAGATTTTCAAGTACGGCGGGTAACTTTTCCAGATATTGCTCCCAAATGGAATCGCATGTTCCTTTGGGTTTTTTACAAGCGATTACAGAAATCTCTTTGAATAGCTGTTTTAGCTCTTCTATGCTTTCGTTTAAGGGCGCATTAGAGTCAAACAAGGTGTAGAACAGTTTTTCGGTAAAAGCTTCTGTTTTTGTCTTGATTCCGTAATTGATAGTCGTGTGACTCTTTAAAGAATCGATATTTTCGATAATCAGATCTTTTGTCATGATTATAAGGTTGAATTGTTAGTAGAAAATGCGAGATGTAAGGAATGCTTAATGACAGCAACAACAGCTGTAAATTTTAGTAAAAGCAGGCAGTTTTGAAAAAAATAGATTGCTGTAAGGGTGTTTAAGCATGATTATTTGTTTTCTGATGAAAAAACGAAACAAATATATTGAACAATTTTGGATTATTCGGTAACAACGGCAATTGTCTCACTGGGAATCAAGCGATTTTGGATGTATGCCGATTTTGAATTAAATAATTAATAAATCCGTAAATTAGCATAGAAAAATAAAATGAAATGAAAAAAAAATCAACTTTTATAAGTGATCTTTCTCGGAAGCAATTTCCATTAATAGATAAGGTTTCGGCCAAAATAATTCGAACACCTATTCTGACTTTGATAAAAGAGGACTTTCCGGATTTTACTTCAGAAAAGTTTTTGTCTGTAACGGAGTTGAATTTATATCGGGACAAATACATTTCGAATTATCTGTCTCAGGAAGTAGATGTTCTTTCGGAAATTGAAACCCAAGTTGCAGCAGAACTCAAAGATTATGATTCTACGGTAATCAAAATTGAGGAAGAAGTCGAAACCAGAACCTTTGGGCAATATGTCGCGGATAAGGTGGCTGATTTTGGAGGGAGTTGGCGGTTTATAATCCTGTTTGGTGTTTTTATTCTTTTATGGATTCTGGCTAATATTTATATTTTGCTCAATAAGGGATTCGATCCCTATCCATTTATTTTATTGAATTTAATCCTGTCCTGTTTAGCAGCCCTTCAGGCTCCGGTTATTATGATGAGTCAAAATCGTCAAGAGGAGAAAGACCGGGAACGAGCAAGAAAGGATTATATTATCAATCTGAAATCAGAACTGGAAATCCGAATGCTTCATGAAAAACTGGATAATTTAATCAAGCACCAACAGGAAGAATTAATAGAAATTCAAAAGATACAAATCGAGATGATGAATGATATTTTGAAGAGAGTCGAAAAGTGAGGTATTTTTTAAAAAAGGCAATTAATAGTGTTTGTAAATGTAACCCGCAATCATAAAAATTACATTTAACATGCCTATGAAGAAAATTGTTTTTTGAGAAAAAACACCTTTGTAAATAAAATGAAAACCTATAAAAGCCAAGAATAATAACGAAGTGAAAATGGCTGGATACATTTGAAAAGAGGCAGCAAATTCTCCTTTCAAAAGTAACAATAATGCTCTCTGAAAACCGCAACCTAAACACTCTATTCCGAAGAGGGTTTTACTCAAACAAGGGAGCATGTATTTTTCTAAATTCAATGGATTTATTTTTTGACAATTTACAAAAAAAAGAATAAACCTTTTTTATAAAAAAGCAGGGCTATTTTTAATTTGTTACTTTTGGAACCTGATAAAAAATGAAATGAAAAAAATAGTAATTCTGATAATGCTTTTGGCAATTCTTATCGCTTTTTTTGAGCAGGTGAGTGCCGAGAAAAATGTGTATGTAACGGTGGTAGCGATAGTCGTTTTTATGTTTGGGATGATGCGACTGAGTGCTAAAACGCCAAGTAAAAATCAAGAAAAAGAAGAGAAAGATGTTTAGTAAAGGAGATAGGGTTTCAGTACTTGATGAAGCGATCAATGGAGTGGTCTTGTCAGTAAAAGATAAAGAGGTAACAATAGAAACGGAGGAAGGATTTGTGATGACATTTTTTGTCAATGAATTAATTAAAGTAAACGTTTCCAGTAACTTAATGGACTCCATTAAAAGAATTAATATAGATAAGGTTTCGAAGGAAAAAGAGATCCCAAAACCTCGGAGTTTTGTGAAAGAACGCAAAGATAAAAATGAAATATCAGCTCCGGAGTTTGATTTACACATCGAAAAATTGGTTCCCAATAAACGTGGAATGTCTAATTATGATATTCTGACTTTACAATCGGAAACAGCCAAAAGACATATCGAATTTGCCATTCGCAACCGCATCCCTAAGATCGTTTTTATACACGGAGTTGGTGAAGGAATCTTAAAAGCAGAGCTTGATTTTTTGTTAGGGCGTTATGATAATATTGCTTTTCAGGATGCCAATTATCAAAAATATGGTCTAGGTGCAACCGAAGTTTTTATCAAACAAAACAGCAAATAAAAGGTTGGTTACTGAGCAAAAAAAGTCCCGTTTTACAATTGTAAAACGGGACTTTTTTTGGCTTCTTTTAAAAGAAAATTAACGCTTTAATTCGTTGTTAAAAGATCGCCATAAAGATAATTATCACCCAATAAAAAATCGCTGTTACCTTTCTTTAAGGTCACTTTTTTGAGTACAATAGTATGCTTAAAAGTGTTAGGTCCATCAGTGGTTGTGGTGACTTCTATGATTCCGTTTATACCGCTTATTCCGGCTACGGCATCCCATTGTTGACTTATTGTTGGGGTAGCAGGTGTCGTGGTTGCACAAAAATAATCTGAGGTCAGGAGGCCTGAAAATAAGCGATATTTCAGGATGTTTTTGCTAGTGCCAATGACTCCTGTACGAGGTGTATTTACTGCGGTCACTTCGTTAACAATTAGATTTGGGTCTATATCCAGAGTCAAAGCTTCGCTGGTGGTATAATTATAAATCAGGTTAGACGAGCTGCATTTTTCAATCGTTTTGTCAAAAAGGAAAGGCAAAGGAGTCGCTGGTGTAACATAATTTCCAAAAGGGAAGGTTTCGTATACCTGAGTTCCGTTGCTTTTGGCAAAAGTGATATTTTTAAATACAATACTATGA
The DNA here is from genome assembly GCF_020911885.1 of Flavobacterium acetivorans. Taxonomy (NCBI): domain Bacteria; kingdom Pseudomonadati; phylum Bacteroidota; class Flavobacteriia; order Flavobacteriales; family Flavobacteriaceae; genus Flavobacterium; species Flavobacterium acetivorans. The sequence goes on along the minus strand of NZ_CP087132.1, from coordinate 3,321,017 downwards.
TTGTAGCCTGAAATTTTAGTACTATTCTCAGTGGTGTTGACAGTTTTGATTGCGGTGGTAAAAATCTCTATTTTCCCGGCAGTAGCATTCCATTGGTCCGTTACAATAGGGTTAGCAGGAGGGATGGTTTCGCAAATATTGTCAGTGGCAACGTTTCCATTGTAAAAACGGTAAACAACACGATTTGTGTTATTAATGTCTATTGACAGTGGCGTATTGGTCAAAGAGGGTTCACTAGGGAAGGAGGTTTTAGGGATCTCAAGAAGCAAAGCTTCTTTCTCTTTTAGTTTGTAGATGATGTCATTTGTGCTGCAGTTCTGCGTATCGACATCTTCAAAATTGATGTCTTCCTGAATTAAATTTCCATCATCACAGCTGTTTAATAACAGGGCAAAAAACATTAGGCTTACTACTCTTTTCATTTTTATCATATTTGAAACAAAAATAGAATTTTTAATTTGTTTCAAATGCATTCCATTCAAAAACATAGAATTTAACTGTGCCATTAGGTGTTAAATTCGATATAAGGTCTTAATGGTAGTGATGTGGCTTTGTGGTAAAGCAATACTGTTAATGATTTTAAGCGAATAGAAATCATTATCTTTGCGCCAATTTAATACAGGTGATGAGACTTAATAAATATTATTCTGCCGCATTTTTGGCTTTTTTTATCTGGGGTTTTTTTAGTTTAGCTTTAAAGCCCTTATACAATTATTCTTCTTTGGATATTTTGTTTTACCGTGTTTTCTTCAGTGTGATTACAATGGTACTGATTAATCTGGTTTTTCGTAAGAAAGTGATCCAGAAAGATTGGAATTATTTTAGAAATATGAGTGCTAAACAGAAACGAAATGTCGTTTTATTGACCGTGGGCGGGGGGGTATTTCTCTCTTTAAACTGGTTTGTATTTATTTACGTAATGAATAATGTGAGTGTAAAAGCCGCTTCATTAGCCTATTTGATTTGTCCAATTTTGACGACTGTTTTGGCCTTTTTTATCTTAAATGAAAGGCTCAGTAAATGGCAATGGTTAGCCGTTTTGATAAGTGTGCTGAGTTGTGTGTTACTGTCCATAAACTATTTTGAGTCTATTTTTTATAGTTTGATTGTCGCAGCAACCTATGCCATGTATTTAGTGAGTCAGCGAAAAAACAGTCAAATGGATAAATTTTTGGTATTGACAGTGCAATTGATTTTTATCGCACTGGTTCTTTTACCGTTTTATCCGGTACTTAGCGGACCAGTTCCTACTGAACCGCTATTTTATGTTTGTCTGTTTGCTATAGTGCTCTTTTTTACAATTATCCCTTTGTTTTTAAATCTCTATGCACTCAAAGGAATTAATTCTTCGGCAGTGGGTATTATGATCTATATCAACCCTATTATTGGGTTTTTATTGGCAATATTTTTTTACAATGAAGAGGTAAGTTTTCTGCAGGGGTTTTCTTATTTTCTAATTTTTGTTTCGGTATTAATTTTTAATGAAAGAGTGCTTTTTACTAGAAAAATAAAAATAGCACCATCAGAAATAGAAGGATTTTAAATAATTTGAATCATCAAAAAATGAAAAAAGTATACCTCGATAATGCCTCTACAACCGCTATTCGTCCCGAAGTTATCAGGGAAATGACAAAAGTAATGGCCGATGATTACGGAAATCCTTCATCTACACATAGTTTTGGACGCAATGCCAAAAGTATTTTGGAGCTTTCCAGAAAATCAATTGCCAAGGCGATCAATGCTTCTGCTCAAGAGATTATTTTTACCTCCTGCGGGACGGAAGCCAATAATTGGATTCTTCGTTCGGCGGTGTCAGATTTGAAGGTAAAACGCATTATTACCAGTAAAATAGAGCATCATGCGGTTTTGTTTACTATTCAAGCTTTGCAAAAAGAATTTGATATTCAAGTGGATTATGTGAACCTTAAGCCAAATGGTGAAATTGACCTCACAAATCTAGTAGAGTTGCTTTCTCAGGAGCATAAAACATTAGTGAGTTTGATGCAGGTAAATAACGAAATTGGAACCGTTCTGGATCTAGCTCGAGTAGGGCAGATATGCCAGCAATACAAGGCTTTATTTCATTCGGATACCGTTCAATCTATTGGAAAAGCAGTATTGGATTTGCAGGTTTTAGCTGTTGATTTTCTGGTTGCCAGTGCTCATAAATTTCATGGACCAAAGGGTGTTGGTTTTGCTTTTGTTCGAAAAAACTCAGGTTTACAGCCTTTATTTTACGGTGGAGAACAGGAAAAAGGATTGCGTGCGGGAACCGAAGCCGTGCATCAGCTAGCGGGAATGGCAAAAGCGCTGGAACTTGCTTATGCTAATTTAGAGACCGAAAGAAAGTATATTTCTGATTTGAGAAGTTATTTGATTGAAAGTCTTGAAGTTGAATTCCCAGGCTTTTCTATCAATGGAAATCCAGATGGATTTTACAACATAGTGAATGTTCTGTTGCCTTTATCAGCCGAAAAAACAGCTATGATTCTATTTCATTTGGATATGAAAGGAATTGCGGTTTCCCGAGGGAGTGCCTGTCAAAGCGGGAGCATCAAGCCTTCTCATGTTTTGGCTGAGATGCTTTCTGCTGAGGATTTAAAAAAACCGAGTCTGCGAATTTCTTTTAGCCATTACAACTCAAAAGAAGATGTTGATTTATTGGTTGAAGCTTTGAAAAGCATTTAAAATACAACTTATTCGCTATTGAGGATGAGTACAAGGAACATTTTGAGCTTTACACAATACTTATTTTTTCTGTTCTTTTAATTTTTCTTTTTCTTGTTTTCTGAAATAGCCTCTAAAAAAGAAGTTGTGTTTTAAGGCTTCCATATTTTCGTTTAGTCGTTTGCTGGCTTGATTTATGTTAGTCATTGTAGAGTCTATATTTTGAACTAAATTTGGGTCATTCGAAAGATAATTGAGGGCACCTTTGCCGTCTTTAATATTCAAAACAGTTTTGTTAAGATTCCCAATCACTTTATCAATTTCGGTACTTGATTGATTTAGATTGAAAATGATATTTTTGATTTTAGCAGCTACTGCGGTATCTTTTACAACACCAATTACGTTATTCTTATTATCCAAAGAAGAGATGAGTTTGTTTAAATTTGATACTGATAAAGAGGTCTCTTTCCCTGATATTTTTAAATAATGTATGGTCTCTTTTAAATCTCGAGCCATTTCGATATCACTTATCAAAAGACCTACAGTTCCTTTTCCTTGATTGATATCGTTTGTTATTTTAAGTAAATTTTCGGTAAGAATAGCCGCATTTTGATTGGTTTTACCAAGTGTATTTAAAATATCATCAGTTCTTATGCGGTTTTGTGAATGAATTACATCGCCTAGCTCAACGTTCGGTTTTAGTCCTTTTCCGGGTATAATGTTTATGATCATACTCCCTACTAATCCATCAGAACCTATGGTCGCTACGGCATCTTTTTTTATGTGTTTAAAGATGTTTTTATCAATGATCATATCCACTTTTATGTTTGTGTCATTGATCATTTCAATGCCACGAACAGTTCCCACGTTTACCCCGGAGTAACGCACATTGTTACCTATTTGCAAGCCGTTTACATTGTTAAAAACGGTTTCCAAGCGATTTGTTTTGCCAAACATTTTTTGTTTATCACCAATAAAATAAATGGCAAGAATGAAAATGATAAGGCCAATAATAACAAAAAGACCCAATTTTATTTTTTGCGATGTTGTTTTTTCCATGTCTGTGTTTATTTAAAGAAAGCCTGTATTTTAGGATCTGTTGAAGAGGATAGCTCTTTAAAAGTGCCTTCGGCATAATTAATTCCATCGACAAGTAGAATCATTCTGTTCGAAATCACTCTGGCACAATCTACATCATGGGTAATAATTAGAGATGAGGTATTGTATTTTTGCTGGATTGATTTCATTAAGATTAATATTTCTTTGGCGGTTATAGGATCTAGTCCAGTAGTAGGTTCGTCATAGAGGATAATTTTTGGTTGCAGAATTAGCGTTCTGGCAAGGGCAATCCTGCGTTTCATTCCTCCGGATAATTCTTCGGGCATCAGGTTAATGGTATCGGCTAGGCCTACGTTCTCCAGTGCTTCCATCACTAGCGGAGTGGTGTCTTTTAATACACCAAATTTTTTGGTGTGACGGCGCAATGGAAATTCCAGATTCTCTCGGACGGTCATCGAATCATAAAGCGCACTTCCTTGAAAAAGAAAGCCAATTTCAGTTCGAAGTTCGTCCAATGCGGATCGGTTGAGTTCGTTGATATTCTCGCCCATTACTTCTATCGAGCCACTATCCGGCTGTTCGAGTCCTACCAGACATTTGATCATAACGGATTTACCGGAACCGGATTTACCCATAATAACCAAGTTTTCCCCTTCATTTAGAACCATATTAAAACCATTCAAAACATGATGGTCTCCATAGCTCTTTTTTAGCTCTTTGATTGTTATGATAGCTTTTGTATTTGGAGTTTCGGTAGTCATAAATCATAAAATATATCAGTCACAAAAACGGCAATGAAATCAATAATAAAAAGCAGCATCGAAGTGAATACAACAGCTGAATTAGCAGCAAGCCCCACACCGGCGGTGCCTTTTTTACAATAATAGCCTTTAAAACACCCCACTAAGCCTATGGCGAATCCAAAAAAGAAGGTTTTAATTGTTGCAGGAATTAAATCACCAAATTCCAACGCATTGAAAACCTTATTGAAATACAACAAAAATGAAACATTTCCTTTGACATTTTCGACCAAATAAGAGCCAAAAAGAGCAATAGCATCTCCAAAAAAAACCAATATAGGAAGCATAAATGTGGTTGCTAAAATTCGGGTAACCACTAAATATTTGAAAGGATTTGTACCAGAGACTTCCATAGCATCAATTTGCTCAGTAACTCGCATGGAACCTAGCTCAGCACCAATTCCAGAACCAATACGGCCCGCACAAATTAGGGCAGTAATAATGGGGCCTATTTCTCGAATGATAGAAATACTAACCATAGAAGGCATCCAAGAAACTGCTCCAAATTCCAACAGTGTGGGACGCGATTGTAAAGTAAAAACCAGACCAATAATGAAACCAGTTACAGCTACAAGTAATAAAGAACGATTTCCCATATTGTAACATTGTCTTAGGAATTCTCTAAACTCCATCGGACTTCTGAAAGCCTCTCTAAAAAAACGGCTCGCGAAAAATGAAAGTTCGCCAATTTCTAATAAGAAAGATTTGGATATTTCTATTATTTTAAAATTAGTATTCATAGGTTAATGAATTAATTTTCAGCAAGAAAAGGCTACTCAAATATACGATTATTCTTCTTATTATCATTTTTTTTTATGGGGTAGCTTTGGTTTTTGATAGCTTTAGCTAAAAAAAGAGAGTGCCTGATTAATATCAATTGCTTTTATTACAATGACGCTTTGTTAACGGATTTTAAAATGATTAAATAAGATATTTTTAGTTCAAGTTTTCGTAGTGAGGATTTTAGAGATTTCCAAAATAGATTGTTTATTTTAATTATTGGATTAATAAATCGCTGATATCAATACGATTGCTTTCATGCGGAATAGTATTGCAACTGATGATTTCTTTGACACCGGAATTTTTTATTTCTTGAAAAGAATTTCCGCTAAAAATTGCGTGAACACCTATGCAAACAGCAGGTTTCATCCCGGCCATTTTCAATTGGTTGATTGTCTCAATCATAGTGTGTCCTGTTGAGATAATGTCATCTACCAGAACTGGAGTAAATTCTTTGTATTGCTCCACTGCAGGAACAGAAACGGATACGTCACTATCGCCATGGCGTATTTTTGTTAAAATGATGTAAGAGGCATTGGCATTTTTTGCGACTTCTGAAACCCATTGTTCACTTTCGATATCGGGACCAATCAATAAGGGTTTGTCAATGTTTTTTTTAATCCAAGCGGAAATGTGATTGGCGGCATGTCCTAATCTGGTAGGAATACTATAAATTTCCGATAAGCTAGTTCTCCGATGCAAATGCGGATCGATTGTGATTAAAGTATCTATAAAGCTCGAAATCAATTGGGCAAAATAGGTTGAGGTTACTGCCTCTCCGGGATTGAAAACTTTATCCTGACGCATATAGGCCAGATAAGGAGCCACTAGAGTAACTTTTTTAACACCTAGTTCTTTAGCCGTTTTGGCCAAAAAATAGATTGGCAATAGCTTAGAATCGGGTTGATTTAGTGTACAGATTATGACTACTTCTTTGTCCTTAACATTCGAAAGTATTCGGATATAAGTTTCTCCATCTGGAAATTGGTGTGTTTCAGCATTTCCTTTTTCCCCGTCTTCTTTTTGGATAAGCAAATCCGCAAGTTTTTCATTTCCGGGCAAAGTAAAAAATATCTTTTTCATGCTAGTTTATTGGATTAGAATGATGTCCTGTTCCTTTTTTAGATATTCTGTGGCATAATTCAATTCGCCTTTTGTTTCGGCATAAATGCAAAATAAAAGGTCTCCCTTTTTTACTCTTGTTTTCAAAGGCGTATGAAGCAGTACACCAGCTTTTGAATCATGAGGAGCACCGGCAAGCTTAGCAATTTTAGCAATTCTGCGATTGTCGATTTCGACAACAATTCCTGATTTTTCGGCATGAATATCTGTTTTGAAAGCGCCCAAAACGGGTTCTTTAAAACCTCCTTGTGCTTTACAAATAGCCATGAATTTCTCATAAGCTCTACCCGAAGAAAGAATCCTTTCGGCCGATAGGTAGCCGTTTCCACTTTTTTGATTGTTGGCCAAGTCGATGATGCTGCCAGCAATGAGGAGGGATTTATTTCTTAAATCTTGTGGTGCCTCTTTTTCGTTTCGCAGTACACTTAAAACATCCATAGCTTCCAATGCTGGACCAATTCCTCTGCCAATAGGTTGTGAACCATCAGTGAAGAGTACTTTTACTTCCAGTGAAAGTGCTTTTCCCACTACTGTGAAATAGTATTTCAATTTCTCGGCATCTTCTTCGGTTCTTACTTTTGCAGTTTTTCCAATAGGAATATCGATAACGACATGGGTGGAGCCGGCTGCTGATTTCTTAGACAATACCGATGCGATCATTTGCCCTTCGCCATCGATATCGAGTGCTCTTTCGATCCGAATTAAAATATCGTCGGCAGGACTTAGTTTTATAGAGCCTCCCCATACAAAGCAGCCGTTTTCTTTTTCGACTACTTTTTTAATTTTTTGAATATCCAGATTGACCGAAGTCATGGTTTCGAGCGTATCTGCAGTTCCAGCGGGAGATGTTATGGCGCGAGAAGATGTTTTTGGGATGGTAAGCCCGGCTTCGGCTACGATAGCTACTATGATAGGGGTGGTGCGGTTTCCCGGAAGTCCGCCTACGCAATGTTTGTCTACTACAATCTTATTAATCCAGTTTAGTTTTTGTCCTGAATCTATCATTGCTTCTGTAAGTGCAATGATTTCTGACATATTGAGATTATCACCGGCACAGGCAGTAATAAAAGAGGCGATTTCGATATTTGAATACTGTCCTTTTACAATGTCATCTATAATTTTTTGAAAAGCCATTTTATCTAATTGCTTGCCATACATTTTTGACCGGACAAGCCCCATTGATGCTACGGGTTGTACATGAGCAAAGCTGATTTTGTCTCCTTCGATGGCATTTAATTGCTTCCAGGCGCTATTTGATAATCCTGCTTTACCTTCTTTTAAAATACCGTCGGTAATGATATATAAAGTGGCAATAATGGATTTTTCTTTTACGGTAACCAAAACTCTGTTGTGTGCTTCAAAACCTTCTGATTTACAGATGTGGCAGTCTTTTCGCATGAAAACTACAAATTCTTTTTGGGTATCAATGCCAAGCTGAACCAGTTTTAAAGTATTAAATTCATTAGTCATTCTCATTTCATTTAAAGGATTAGATAGAAAAGAAGCTGCTTTTTAATCGTTTTTAAAATAAGATTTTGAGTGACTTACTTTGTAGATAAAAATTCTCAAAAAGATTTTCTGATTTTAATTTTCGTAAAACCGCAATCTGTTTCGAACTAAAAGTAACTCCGTTTGCAAGGCGTCTATTTTTTGGAGTAAATTAAACACCACATCAATACCTTCTATATTGACGTCTAATTCCTGATGCAGTCTAATTATTTTTTCAATTTCATAGATAGCATCTTGATGGACATATTGTGTTTGATCAATAGTCTGAATCTCGATTAATCCTATTTCGTTTAGGTTATCAAAGAAAGTGAGTTCCACTTTATAATGGGTAGATAAGGTGCTTAGGGTAATGAAGTTTTCTGTACTCATGATGTTCTTAACTTAGAAAGTTCAGTAAATAATTCTTTTTCTTTTTCAGTAAGATTTTTGGGAATTTTTATTTGATATGTGATGTATAAATCACCAAATTGTCCTTCTTTTTTATAAACAGGAAAGCCTTTGTCTTTCAGTTTTACTTTGGTGCCATTTTGAGTTCCTGGGGCGACTTTGAGTTTTACTTTTCCGTCAAAAGTATTCACAGTAATCTCGCCTCCTAAAATGGCGGTGTACAAATCTAAATCTACATTTTCGTATAAATTGTCTTTGTCCCGTTTAAAATCGGTGTGGTTTTCTATGGAAAATGTAATGTACAAATCTCCTTTTGGTCCGCCTCCAGCTCCTTCGCCACCATGACCGGTTATTTTGATGATTTGTCCATTTTCTACTCCGGCAGGAATGGTAAGTCGGATATTTTTTCCGTTAATGGTTAAGGTTCGTTTGTGTGTGGTGTAGACCTCTTTGAGGTCAAGATGCAATTCGGCATTGAAGTCTTGGCCTTTGTATGGAGTGCTTCTGCCTGGGCCACCTCTTGAAGCTCGCCCGCCAAACATAGATTCAAAAAAATCAGAATAATCACCACCGCCTCCAAAACCTCCAAAACCACCTTGTTGGCCACCAGTTTGGTATTGCTGTTGTTGTCTTTTTGATTTTTCAAATTCTTCAGCATGTTGCCAATTTTCGCCATATTCATCGTATTTTTTGCGATTTTCGGCATGGCTCAATACTTCATTGGCTTCATTGATTTCCTTGAATTTTTTTTCGGCTTCCTTGTTGTTGGGATTTAGGTCGGGATGGTATTTACGAGCCAGTTTTCGGTATGCTTTTTTTATTTCGGCTTCCGTTGCTTTTTTATCCACTTCTAGTATTTTGTAATAGTCTATAAATGCCATTTTGTTTTTTTATCTAATTTTTGAATATTAAATTTGAGAAAACTGATTTTTTGACTGCAAGCTGAGTGTCGTACGAATTGATTAGTACCTAGTTAGACTATCAAATTTAATCAATTTTTAGCTGATAAATAGCAATAAAATGGTTTATTTCAGTTGATTATTAATTGTTTATAACAAGCTGTATTTGGAATAAAATATTCTTGGGTTAATATTCAAAGTATATAAAAGGGGTTTTAAGAGTAAGTTGATTGTGGTATAGTTTATTAAGAAATTTCCCGATTTGCTTTTCTAAAATCGACAGGTCTTATTTTTACTAAATTATAAAAGGTGTTGCTAAAAGTGGCCGGACTGTTATAACCGGACTCATAAGCGATTTCACTGATAGACATCTCTGTTTGAAGTAGTTTTTCCATACTGTGAATGATTCGGGTGAGTTTTACATATTGCAGGAAGGATATGTCTAAATCAGTTCTAAATAAACGGGAAAGACTGCGGCTACTAGAGCCAAAAAGGCGGGCTACATTTTTTAACAACAACGGTTGATTTACATGGAGATGGATGTAGGCCAAAATTGGGCTTAATCTTTCATTGGTGGTAGTAGGAAGCACAACAGGTAAGGGGTTTTTACTCATTTCAGCAATGATATTACCGAGTGTTTTAATATATAGATATTTAGTTTTTTCCTTTTCAAAAATATTACCGCTCCAGTTTTCAGTAAATAAAATCATTTCAAGAATTAAATTAGGAGCAGGATATATTCCCATTTTCGAAAAGAAATCATCATTATTTAAAATTGATGGCGGAATATAAATATTGCGTATCATGCTTATGGAGGTTTTTAACTCGATTAAATGCTCCATTCCTGCTGGAATCCAGACAAAATGCCTAGCCGGTAAGAAATAAGAATTGTCTTTTGTTTTTAAATAAACCGCTCCACCTTCTACATAAGTTAATTGATGTTTGTTATGATTGTGCATTAAAAGCCGCTCTTCAATCTTGGTGTGAAATATATAAGTTGTCTTTGGATATTGGTTTACTTTTTCTAAGAAGTGAAGCGTTTTTGTAGTTGGCATAAGACAATTTTTAAGTTGGCTCAAATTAACAAATAAATGGCTTAATTGACAAAATAAGACTAAAAAATATGCCGCAATTTTGCATTTTAATTTAATACATCAATATGTGTTCTAGTTTGTGTAAAATAATACTGTCTTTATTCTTGTTTACGCTGGTATCAGTCAATGCCCAAGTCACTATTCAGGATAGTATTTCTATTTCTTTGGAAAAAGTTTGGCAAAAAGCCGCAGTTAATAGTAAAGAAATTAAAATGAGTCAGTTGCATGCTGAGTCAGGTTTGGAAGCTGTCAAATATGCCAAAAACAAGCAGCTTCCTGAAATAGGTTTTAATGCAAATTATGGGAAATTAGCCAATATTCCCATATTCAATAATGGAATTTTGAACCAAGCCGATTATATTCCACTAGAGGATCATTCGATTTATGGTGCGACAATTGACGCTTATTTTGATATTTATAATGGACATAAACTCAAAATGAATATTCAAAAAGAGTCCGTAAAGCAAGAGTTGTCAAGATACTTAGAAAAAGAGACTACGGAATCAATTCATTATCAAGTAGCTGAAACCTATTTGAAATTACAACTTTTTTTGGAATTTGAAAAATTAGTAAAGCAGAATATTTATCAGAATGAAGCTCGTTTAAAATTGATTGAGAAATTGCATACAGGAGGTGTAGTGTTGAAAAGTGATTTACTTCGTGCGCAGTTACAATTATCAAAACAAAAAACAACGTTAACCACAATCCGACATGATGCACAGTTAGCCATGCAAGAACTAAATATTTTTATGGGTGAAGCCGATGATCAGAAATTAAAACCTATTGACCCTATTGGTTTTCAACAAGAAAATAGAATACTGAATTACACGGATTATATTGACAAGGCTATCGACAAATCACCCTTGCAAAGAATTGCCCAGCAAAAAGTAGAGCTGAGTAGGTTAAATTTGGCAGCCTTAAAAGCAGATAAACTCCCAAGAATAGGGTTGTTTGGCGATTATAGTTATTCCTATCCACAGATCAAATTATATCCATATGAGAATGCACCTTATTTATTAGGGGTTGTAGGTATAAAACTATCTTATTCTATCTCTTCTCTTTATCATGATTTCCATAAAGAGGAGGAAGCTAAAATTTTGTATGAAGAACAAAAGATGGCTAGGGAAAATGTTCAGGATAATTTGCGTAAAACTATAAATATAGCCTATAAACGCTATGTGGAGGATCAAGAAAAAATAGAAGAACTAGAATTGAACATTAAACAGGCTAAAGAAAATTACCGTATTCTCAATCAAACGTATTTTAATCAATTGTCTTTGATAACGGATTTACTCGATGCAGATACCCAATTATTACAAGCTCAATTTGAACTTATTTCGGCTAAGACCGCTGAACAATTGCATTATTACCAACTTTTAAAAAACACAGGAGATTTATAATTATGGCTACAGTAACTGAAAAACATGAACGTATTGATAGAATTACTGTCAAGATAACCTATACTATCGCTTTTATAGTATTAATTATCCTGTTAGTGTATGGAATTTATGCACTTATAAAAATGTATCGATTTGAAGAAACAAATGACGCACAGGTTGAAGAATATATTAACCCTATTCTTAGTCGTACTACAGGTTTTGTACAAGAAATTAAGTATCGAGATCATCAAAAAGTTCACAGAGGAGATACTTTGATTGTAATTGATAGAAATGAAACATTGATGCAGCTACAAGAAGCTCAGGCGACTTTGAATGCTGCTGAAGCATCCTTGTTAGCGTTAGAAAGTAATTTTGTAACTACGACTAACAGTGCTTCAGTTAGTCAAGCCAGTATTGCTGCCGCTAAAGCAAAATTGTGGCAACAAGAACAGGAATATAATAGGTATAAAAAACTACTTGAGGGAGAAGCTGTTACACAACAACATTTTGAAGCAGTCAAAACTAGTTTTGAAATTGCAAAAGCTGAATATAAGGCTATGCAAAATACCTATACAACGGCAAAAGGAAAAATAAACGATGCAGATTCACAACTAGCCATAGCTCGTGCTAATGTAAAGCAAAGAGAAGCAATAGTTGATAACATAAAACTCAACTTGACCTATTCCGTTATTACAGCTCCTTCTGATGGGATTATGGGTGATAAAACCTTACAAGTGGGTCAATTGATACAAAAAGGACAAACTCTTGGTTTTATAGTAGACCAAGATCAGGGGAAATGGATAGTGGCTAATTTTAAAGAAACCCAAATTGCAAACATGCAGGAAGGTCAAGAGGTAGAAATCAAAGTAGATGCTTATTCGAATGAAACTTTTCATGGTAAGATTCAATCTCTTGCTCCAGCAACAGGATCTAGATTCTCGCTTTTACCTCCAGACAATGCCACGGGCAATTTTGTCAAAATAGTACAAAGGTTTCCGGTTCGAATACTGTTGACCGATACAGCAGAAAAAATAAAAATGCTCCGTGCAGGAATGAATGCTGAGGTATTGATTCCTAAATTATAATATTTTATGGATCAATCATCAACCATATTAAAAAGTTGGGTTCCCAAATGGTTTATTAGAATCATTATTTTTTTGGTAATCCTACCAGCAGTGTCCATGTTATCGGGATACAGTGGAGGTATTAATAGTGCTGCAAGTTATTATGGTTTAGATCCTACAGATATTCAATTTTCAATAGTGGTGTACTACGCTGGTATTGCCAGTTTTTATTCTTTAGAAAAAAGATTTTTTAGTTATTTTGCTTCAAAGACCTATTCTTTAATGAGTATGTTGCTATTTACAGTAATTAATTTGTTATTGTATCTTACTCAAGATGCAACACTCTTTTTTGTTTTGCGTTTTTTAGGAGGAGCAGTTACAGTAGCACTAATTGGAGTAACACTTAGTTTACTGTTTTCACAATTTCATTCTGAAAGATCAAGTATATTAGGTTATACTGTTTTTTATGGTACTTTACTTACTTCTAATTCATTTTCGTATTTGTTAGATGCGTATATTTTTCAAAATTTTGACTATAACGCCTTGTATTTGGCTATTATTTACCTTCAAATTCCCGGAGTAGTATTAATGCTTTTTTGTATCAAAACAAATTTGCGTTTGCACGTCAAAAGGTTTCCGTTGCTGCATTTAGATTGGAAAAGTTTCATAATATACAGCTCGCTTTTGTCTTTAGTAGGTTATGTTATCTTGTATGGACAATACTACAATTGGTTTGAAAGCATTCGTATTTGGGTTTGTGTAGGGATAATAATAATATTACTGACTACTTTTATATTGACACAATTAAAAAGTAAGCGTCCATTTATTGATTTAGGGATATACAAATACCGAAATTTTAGAAGAGGAGCTTTACTTTTGATCTTGTATTATATATGTAAAGGAGATATTAGTGTAGCCAATACCTTTATTTTTAATGAGATGAATTTAGATTCCTATCATTATGCTTATGTCATGTTTTTTAATGCTTTAGGAATTGTTGTAGGAATAGGGATAACGGCAAGGTTTCTTTTGGGAAAACGCAATATGCGATTAATTTGGCTTGCTGGATTTGCTTTTCTCTTGGTGTATCACATACAAATGTTTTATGTTTTTGGTTCTCAGGCTAATGAAGAAAGTCTTTATGTTCCTCTTTTTTTTCAAGGAATGGGTAATGGAGTATTAATGCTTTCGATAATAATGTTTATGCTAATGGCTGTACCCAAATCAAAAAATCTTTCCGCCTCATCAAGTGGTATTTCTTTCCGGTTTTTTGCTTTTACCCTAAGTTTAGCATTGGTTTCATTTATGAATTTACGACAAGCAAGTGTGCATTATCATGAATTAGGAAGTACAGTTACCACCTTAAATCCAGAATCGAGTAAACGTTTGCAATTTTATGAAAATGCGGCTCTTGCTAAAGGAACTTCAGCAACGCAAGCTAAACTTATAGCCAAGAAATTATTAGCTAAAGAGATTACAAACCATACTAATATATTGTTTGCGAGGGATTACTATTATTATATGGGCGTTTTTATCTTTTTTATTATGCTAGGAATAGCTTTAATACCTCATTTGCATTTTCATTTTAAAAAAATTGGAACTAAGCTGATTCCTATTTGAGAAAGCTATTATTTTTTTAATAAAAATTTTTGAATCGTTTATAAGGGAAATAAGTAACTATACTTAAAATTATTCTTGCCGTCCAATAGGAGAGCCAATTCATTGTATAAAAGGAGATATTGTTTCTTTTTTTTAGGATTGCAGCTGTTATTGGGTCACATTCGGCAATTATTTTGTTAAGGTGTGATACATAAGTATGTGAAAAGCTATTTGATTTGATTTCTGCATTGATTTCAAGACTTCCGTAGGAACTCAAATTATTGAGGTTGAAAGAGCCAATTGTGGCCCAACAACCATCTACTACTGCAGCTTTTCCGTGTAAAACAGTTTTATTCCATTCGTATAATTCAATATTATTCTTAAGAAGGGAGGAGTAAATATGATAGGTTGCTCTTCTAGAAAGGGGAATATCTGAAATTCCGGATAATATTAATTTGACCTTCACTTTATTTTTAGCGGCTTTTTTTAGCGCATTTTTTAACTTTCGCCCTGGAAAAAAATAACTTCCTACGACAATTATTTCTTTTTCGGCATTAGTAAAAGCGTTGATATAAGCTTTATAAATTTCATTTTTTCGTTTTAACCAATCGTTTTGAATAATACTGATGGTGGTATCTTCTTGGGTTAGAAAAACAGATTTGATTTTTTTTCGGAACAGCTGTCTTTTTTTAAAGAATAAATCCCTGCAAAGCAATTGAAGTGTCTTAGCAATATTAGAATCGTTAATTTGTATCGAATAATCCAGCCAAGGAGCTTTTGTGGTTGTTCCTAAGTAATTTTCGGAAATATTAATCCCGCCAATCAAGGTCAAACGAGCATCGCAAACAACCAGTTTGTGGTGTAATCTTCGACCAATATAGAATGAGTTTGCAGAAAAAAAAGGAGAAAAAAAACGAAAATGAATTCCCAGTTGCGTTAAATGGTGTATTTCCTCTTTTGGAAATGTAAACGATCCAAAACCATCTAACAAAATGTAGATTTTTACATGACGGGCTGCCGCTTTTTTTAGTTCTTCCAGGATTTTTTTTCCTGCAGAATCATTTTTAAAAACATAGAATTGCAGGTGAATTTCATATTTTGAGTTTTGAATGATTTCTTCTAATCGAGAAAAATAATCCGTTCCGCTGTATACCAGCTCTAGGCTTTCTTCAACTTCAGAGATGCAATTACTCGTTAGCATACGTTTTTTGGGTTTTAACCTCTTTGATTAATAAAAATTCTAAAAGATTCTCGGTATCCAGAGTGCCTATGAATTGATTGTTTTCCATGACAAGCATTAAATTGGATTTATTGCTGAAAACCATTTCAAAAATGTCTTCCAAAAGTGTTTCTACGTCAAGGAAAATTAGGTTTTTATTCATGGCGGTATGTATAGGGGTATTTTCTCCTTTTTGGGAAAGCGCCATTATCATTTGATCCCGGTTTAAGGTTCCAACGGGTTCGCCATTTTCGGTGATTAGAAACGTTTTGGATTGGCTATCAAGTAACAGAGCAACGGCTGTTTTTATGGGTTCATTGACATCAATAGATTGGTATTGCTTCATTAACACATCACGTACTTTATAGCCTTTTAGAATGTATTTAGATTCGGTATATTCGGTTTCCATTTGTGCGCCCATAATGACAAATAAGCCTATGAAAATGAGGAAGGGATTCGAAAAAAAACCTAAAATAATAAAACCTACTGCTAAAAGTTGTCCAATACGCGCCGCTATTTTTGTTGCCACATGTCTTTTAAATTTGAAGGCAAGTAATGCTCTTAGAACCCTTCCGCCATCCATGGGGAAAGCCGGAATCAAATTAAAAACAGCCAGCGCAATATTTACAATAAAGAAGTTAAGAAAGAAATTATGAGCATTTATTCCCCCTGATAGTTGTGTAGTCATTAATTCAGGATTTTCTGGTAGTGTAATAAAAAAGCCCGTTATTAGAGCTAAACCAAGGTTTACCATTGGTCCGGCAAAGGCTACAATTAATTCCTCTGAAGGTTTTTCGGGTAGTCTTTCCAGTCGGGCTAATCCGCCTATGGGAAGCAAAGTAATGTCCTTGGTTGTGATGCCAAAGTTTTTTGCCGCCAAAGCATGCCCTAATTCGTGTAAAACAACAGTGATAAAAATACTCACAATGAATCCCACAGACCACAGCATCTGAATTGTATTATAACCCGATCGATAATTAATAAAAATGATGAAGGCAATCAGTAATGAAAAGGTCCAATGAATAAACAAGCCAATTCCTGAAATTTTCCCGAGTTTGAATGTTCCTTTCATTTTTTTAAATTTAATACTATTCGTTATAGTAGAATTACATGAAATAAGCTTAAATCATTTAAAAAATAGTAGGTTGTATTGTTTTTAAGAAAATGGAAAAACATCTAGGGCTGTACTAATTTACGATATTTTTTTAAGAATCTAAAGAATTTGAAATTAGAATAATGCTGTCTAAAATTGCTCGGTTGTCTTAATGAACTACTAAATAAGCTACTTCTCAATTGACAGAGAAAACAATCGATTAGTAATAAGAAAATGGAATTGTACTATTCGTTTAATTCATTTACTGAAATGCCATTGTAGGCCCAAGCATTCAAATTAGCAATGGTACTAACGGCAATTCCCTGTAAAGCTTCATTGGTCAAAAAGCCCTGATGTCCTGTGATCAATACATGTGGATGGGAGCGAAGGATGGTAAATATATTGTCCTCTATTTTTTTATTGATAAGGTTGTGAAAGAAGATTGTTTTCTCTTTCTCATATACATCCAGGCCAGCAGCTGCAACAGTTCCGGTGTTTAATGCTTCTATTAAGTCTTCGGTATTTACAATCATACCGCGGGCTGTATTGATAAAGAAAACACCTTTTTTCATTAGTTTGAAAAGACTTCCGTTCAACATAAATTTTGTTTCAGGATTAAGCGGACAATGAATCGAAATCACATCTGAATTTTGACATAGTTCTTCTATGGTTGTATAAGTAATATTGGTTTCCTGAATCAGTTTTTTATTTTCCTTAGGGTCACAAGCCAATAATTTGCAACCAAATCCATGCATTATTTTTGCAAAAGCAGAACCTATTTTTCCGGTTCCAACAATTCCAACTGTTTTTCCATGTAAATCAAAACCAATTAGATTATCCAAACGATAATCTCCCATTTGCATCAATTTTTGTCCCAGAATAATTTTGCGATTTAGTGCCATTAATAAAGCTACCGCATGCTCTGCCACCGCATAGGGAGAATAATCAGGAATATTAGCTACTTTAATCCCTAATGATCGTGCCTTTTTTAGATCAATATTGTCGTAGCCCGCAGATCGTAAAGCAATATATTTTATGCCATAGGTATATAGTTTCTCTAAGATTGACGCTGTTGCGTAATCGGATGTGAAAAGTGAAATCGCATCAAATCCTTTGGCAAGATTTATAGTGTTTTCATTTAATTGCAGGTCTGTATAGACCAATTCCAGTTTGCCATGGGTAGCTTTTTCCAAGAAAAATTTATCATAATCATGGGTGCTGTATACTAATATTTTCATTATTTCTGTTTTTATTTGCTAAAGCCTATGCTGTAGTTTTTTGAATGATTACAAAGACGATTTTTGGGAGTATCTTTTTTTGCGGCTGAAAGTAAAATAATGGCAAATCTTGGGCTAGCTAAAATCGCTACTGTAAATTTAATCAATTTATTTTTTTTATTGTTGAAAAGTCTTTGTTTAAATGCTTGATATACAGTTTTTTGTACGTGTATTGCTTGTTTGTTTTAGGTTTAAGGTTTTTTGACCTAAATTTTAAGTCAATTACATCTATGTAGTTTTTCTTGATCTCCTATTTTCTAATTGAACATCTGTTAAAAAGATTTACATTTGCCATTTCTTTGAAAAGAATATTAATCCAGCTTTTAAGGTTTTTTAGCTTTGAATGAGGTATTACTCCATTTTCACCTCAAAAATTGTTGGTTTTATTATTCCTATTCGGAATTATAAATTTTCCATCTGCTTATCATTTTATAAATTTTATAAAAAGAATGAAACAATATTTTAATTTATTTGACTTTGCTCAAAAAGTAAATTACAAAACAGAAATATTAGCTGGCTTAACAGTGGCTATGACCATGATTCCAGAATCATTGTCGTTTGCAATCTTAGCAGGTTTTCCTCCGTTGGTAGGCTTGTATGCGGCATTTATTATGGGTTTAGTCACAGCAATTTTTGGTGGAAGACCGGGTTTAATATCGGGTGGTGCGGGAGCAACGGTCATTGTACTGATTGCTTTGATGAAATCTCATGGTTTAGAATATGTGTTTGCTGCAGTGGCTTTGGCCGGTGTGCTCCAAATTATGGTTGGACTTTTTAAATTAGGGAAATTTATACGCTTGGTACCACAGCCGGTGATGTTTGGTTTTGTGAACGGCTTGGCAATCATTATTTTTATGTCCCAAATAGAACAGTTCAAAACAATGATAAATGGGGAGTCAGTCTGGCTTTCTGGTAGTCCTATGTTTATTATGTTAGCTCTGGTGGCATTAACTATTGCTATTGTGATTTTTTTTCCAAAAATAACCAAGGCTGTTCCAGCTTCATTAGTGGCTATTATTGTCGTTTTTATCGTGGTTTTAGGTTTGGGAATTCAGACTAAAACAGTGGCTGATATTGCATCGATAAGTGGTGGTTTTCCTCCATTTCACATTCCTGAAATTCCTTTGAATTTTGAAACTTTGCAACTTATTTTTCCTTACGCTTTAATTATGGCCTCGGTAGGCTTAACCGAAGGCTTATTGACTTTAAACTTAGTGGATGAGATCACGGGGACAAAAGGCAGTGGTAATCGCGAATGTATTGCTCAGGGAAGTGCAAATATTTTGAATGGTTTTTTCTTTGGTATGGGTGGCTGTCCTATGATTGCCCAAACTTTAGTAAATCTTTCAGCTGGTTCCAGAGCTCGTTTATCAGGGATTGTTGCTGCATTAACGATTTTGGTAATTATTTTGTTTGCGGCGCCCGTAATCGAAAAATTACCAATTGCAGCTTTGGTGGGCGTGATGATTATGGTTGCCATAGGGACCTTTGAATGGGTTAGTTTTCGAATCATCAATAAAATGCCAAAACACGATATTTTTGTTTTAATCTTAGTGGCCGGAATAACGGTAGTACTTCATAATTTGGCTTTAGCCGTTTTAATTGGAGTGATCATCTCTGCCTTAGTTTTTGCTTGGGAAAGTGCCAAACGCATTCGTGCCAGAAAATATATTGATGATAAAGGGATAAAACACTATGAGATATACGGTCCACTATTCTTTGGATCTACAGCAGTATTTACAGAAAAATTTGATGTTTTTAATGATCCGCAGGAAGTGATTATTGATTTTAAGGAAAGTAAAATTTCCGATATGAGCGCTATTGATGCCGTAAATAAAATAACGGAACGCTATGCCAAAGTGGGTAAGAAAATCCATCTTCTTCATTTGAGCGCTGATTGCCGTCAGCTGTTGCAAAACGCTGAAGGAGTTATTGAAATTAACATCATGGAAGATCCAACCTATAAAGTGGCTGTGGATTGATTTTTTTTAGCTTGCTCTAATAATAAATATCCAAAATGATATTTTTTTTAGAATTGTCAATTAGTTTTTCAATTCTTTTGTAGTAGGTTTCATTAACCATCGGACATCCTAAACTGTGACATATTTGGCTTTGTTGCTCTTCATAAGGGACACTTTCAAATTTATGAAGTACAATATTTCTCATAAAGGCATTATTGTTTGTGTTTTCTAATCCATACAGTTTATAAGCTTTGCCAAACTTACCTTGATAACTTTTTCCAATAGAATATTTTCCCAGAGCGGTACAGAAAGAACTATTTTCATTACTGAATCTTTGAGAACCATCCACTTTTATTTTTGAACCCAAACCATGTGCTACTAATCCTTGATCAATTATGCTGTCATTTTTTAAATCATAAATAAAAAATCTGTTTTTCCCTGACATGATTTTCATATCGATAAAAAAGGCAATTTCTTCATTGTAATTGGGATTATTACGGACTAATTTCTTTATTGAATTTACTTGTTGCAGAAGTTTTTCGACTGTTGAATTATCAGACTCTACATGAGTAAAAGAGCTAGTTGCAAAATCTCTAGAGAAAATTTTGACACTTAAAAACAATAACCCGATGGAGATTAATATAAAAGTTATTCTTCTCATTATTTGATGTATGTATCAATGATTTCTATTTGATTTTGAGAATTGATAAAAACGCTTTTTTATTAATTCCTTATTTTTTGAGGCAGTTTATTTTTAAAATGCAAAGGTAATAAAATAAATTAGTGTCATGCAAACAGCTGAAAGTTAAATGTTTGTGTTCTTTTTTGTCTATAAATGGAATAAAGTGTTAACGGACGCTTAAAATTAATAATGACAGACATTGTAAAAGATTATTATGACTATAGAATTTTGATTCGATTTTTTTGTAAAACGAAACACAACTTGAATTTGATAATAATAACTTAATTTTTTTTCAAAACTTTTTTTGGCGTTTAAATGTACCAATGCGGTCGTATTAACGTAGCTAATATTATTAAGGAGCTACTTATCATAAGTTGTAATAAAATACAGTATTTTTGTAGATAAAAAGAGTTTACAATTACAGAT